>PWUP01000120.1 GCA_003562535.1 Gammaproteobacteria bacterium
CAACCTTGGTGGTGGTGTTACCCTCTGAACACACGGGCGGGGAGTTAATCGTTCGGCATACCGGTCGTGAAGCGGTATTTGATCCTACTGGACTGGATATTTCTGAAATCGCCTATGCGGCTTTCTATGCAGATTGCGAGCATGAAGTGCGCCCTATTATCACCGGTCATCGTCCGTGCTTAGTGTTCAACCTCATTCACAAACCTGCTGGGAAAAAGCAAAAGAATGATCTGCCGTCAGCGCCTGATTACCGTAAAGAGACGCGCCAAGCCGCTGATCTTATACATGCAGCCTTTGCCAGCTCTGCCAAGCCGACCAAATTAGTCTGGTTATTAGAGCATCAGTACAGTCCCGCAGAATTAGATTTCGCCTGCTTAAAAGGAACCGATGCTGCGGTTGCCGATGTGCTGGTTGCCGCGGCTGAGCAAGCCGACTGTGCGGCTCATCTGGCATTGGTGCATATTGAAGAAAGTGGTGCGGCTGAACCTAGTTATTATCCTAGCTATAGCCGTCGCTATAGTCGCTATAATCGTTACAACGACTATGACAACGATGACTGCGATGACGACGAGTTTGAAATTATTGAGGCTTATGACCTGCTAACATTTTTAGAGGATTGGCGTGATACGACCGGTCAGCCCAAAGCCTTTGGGCAAATCCCCATTGGCAACGATGAGTTGTTGCCTGCGGATGCGCTTGAGCATGAACCTCCTGATGAACAACGCATGACCGAGGCGACCGGCAATGAAGGCGCGAGCTACGAACGTTCCTACCTGCGAGCGGCGATCACGGTATGGCCGCACAGTGATTTTGCTAATGTGTTGTTACAGGGCGGGGCAGAGTCAGTATTACCCTATGTGACCGATCAGTTAGCAGCTCATGATGGTGCCCCGTCCACTCAGCATCGGTTGGTGAATTTAGCGCACCAAATCATCGACGCTTGGCCGCAGCGATCCGGTTATTTTGACTCTGAGAATCCGCTAAGATCGCGTCAAACCATGTTGCAGTTGCTTGTCGGACTTGGTGATGTGCAGGCTATGCAGCGTTTTATCGATGAAGTGGTTTCGAGTCAGTATGATGGCAGTGAAAATGCCGTATTAGCTCAAGCCTTGGGTCAATTCAATCCATCGCTGATCATCGAGACCGCTTGCGCGCTGATCAAACAGCATGCCAAAAATAAGCTGGAGCCGTGTCTCAGCCTGTTTCTTGCCCTGCTGGAGGCGGCTGACCCTGAGCAGCAAGCGGCCTTACATCCGGTAGCCGAAGCCTGTGTAGCGGGCTTAGGCATTAAGGCTAAACCCAAACCGCCATCAACTTATTTCTGGAATGACAACAGCCACAAAGATTCCCCTCAATCCGTTGTGACGGCGCCATTGTTGGCGGATTATCTCGACGGTTTAGCCCGTATACAGCGGGAGGATCTACGTCTAGCGTCGGTTGTTTGCTTGAGTAAGGCGCCTGCGAAATATGATCCTGTCACATTGTGGGTTGACTTGTTGGATTTACTGCATCGTCGCCAGGGTAGCGATGTTGAAAATGACCCCGTTTATCAGCGTTTGTGGAGTGATACCGCTAAGTTTCTACTCAAGCGCAGCGCAATGCCACCGGACGCACCGGTTGACTGGAAACAGGAGGTTACTCTTGAGCCGAGTGGTGACGATTGGGAGGAATTGCAAAACTTTGCTCGCAACCCTGATGCGCGTGTGCATCGGTTTGCGGTGAACCAGTCTCGGCGGCAGGAACTGCACTATTTAATCGAAAAGTACGCGCTCGATATGACGCATGTCACTGAACGCCGAGGGCGTCCCTACACTTTGGTGTGTACTAAGACACGCCGTCGTTACCAGGAGCGTTGCCAGCAGTATCTCGGCGATATCAAAGCGATGCAGAGCTTAACTGAGTTATTCACCTTAGAGATTGCTGCCGTTTCTGGCCTATACTCGCGTTTGCAGGCAGCGCAACAGGCGAGGCAAGGTTGGACTCCATCGGAAGGGGGGTTATAGTGGTCACTGGCTGGTAGTTTTTACGTCCGCTGAGGTCGTTGCGCTTTCCTCAGCGACCCATTCCGCGCTAACGGTTGATGCTCGGGGAGCCACTGGTACATACGCGCCTTGTTCTTCCATCGGTGTGGCCGCGCGGCGGGTCATCCGATAGAGCGCAAACACGCCAATGCTGCCGTGGATGACCGCTAGCCACCAGAAAAAACCGATTGCTCCGAACTGGGTCATAAGCAGCGCGACGGTGATTGGTCCTAAACTGGAGCCACAGCCAAAAATCAGCATCATTCGTCCGCTGGCGGCAACCATCTGCTCGGTAGGGAGTTTGTCATTGGTATGGGCAATACACAGTGCATACATGGGCAGATGCAGGCCACCAAACAGCGCCACTAACACAAACAAAGCGATACTCGGATGTTGTACAAAAGGTATGGCGGCGGCAGCGCATAACATGGCGAGGAAAGTGACGAGAGTGATCACCGTGCGCCGGTCGAATACATCGGAAAAATGCCCGATAGGCCATTGCAGCAACATCCCCCCAAAAATCGCCGCCATCATAAAATAGGCCACCTGCTGAATGGGTAGGCCAATGCTGCTGGCAAATACCGCGCCCATGCCCATCAGTGTGCCATTAGCGATACCGGCGCCAAACGCGCCGACAACGCCCAGTGGAGAGCTTTGATACAGCTCGCGTATCTGGATCGGTGGGGTTTGCGCAATGGCCGGCGCAGCAACCACCGTTAATGAAATGGGCACCAGCGCCAGCGACACCAACACCGAGGTGAGGATAAATAATTCAGGTTGCTCGGCTGGGGCAAGGTTCAGCAATAATTGACCTAAGGTCATGCCACCGAGGCTGACGATCATGTACAGCGATAACATTTTACCGCGAGTCTGATTTGTGGAGCGTTCGTTTAACCAGCTTTCAACCACCACATACAGCCCAGCATAGCTGAACCCTGTGATCAGACGCATGCCCATCCACAAGATTGGGTCAACAAACACCGTGTGCAGTAACACGGAAGAAGACGCCAGCGAGGCGAGAGCCGCAAACACGCGGATGTGGCCGACGTTATTGACCAATCGTGGGACAAAAATGGAGCCAACCAGAAAACCCACATAATAGCCCGTCATCACCCAACCTGTGGTGGTCGTCGCAAAGCCTTCCAGTGAGGCGCGTACTCCGAGCAGTGTCCCTTGTAATCCATTGCCAAGCATGATTAATGCAAGACCGACAAACAGTACCCAGGTGGAACGAATGGCAGCGAACATAGCGTATATTAAGACTCCAGAGGCACTGAACAGGCGGGATGACAAGGCGACGGATTGTAATCCTTAGTCCATCGGTCGGCAATCACTATCGTGTTATCATCCGCTACACACCAAAAACATGAGGAGAAATAATGATGGGTGAACAGTCTAATCCGCTAACTCCGTTCGGTTTTCCAAAACTCAAAGAAGCTGATGCCCAACGGATGGCTGAGCGCTTCAAAGAGATTGCCGAGCGCAGTCAGCAGGTCATGCAGGAGATGACGCAACGAAATCTGTCTGGGCAGCAGGCTCCTCTGCCTGATCCCAGTGTAGTCAGCAAATCATTTATGGCCTTGACCGAGAAGCTGCTGAGTAATCCGACTCAGCTTGTGCAAGCTCAGGCCGATTATTACCAACAGATGATGACTCTGTGGCAAACCACCAGTCGGCGGTTACAGGGTGAGACGGTTGCTCCTCTCGTCGAGTCGCCGCCGAGTGATAAGCGGTTTAAAGATGATCAGTGGCAAGAGAATCCTTATTTCGATTTTCTGAAACAATCGTATCTGTTGTCCGTCAACAGCGTTATGGCGTGTGTCGAGCAGGCGAAAGCGCAAATGGATGCCAAAACAGCGGCCAAGGTGGATTTTTACATTCGCCAATACCTCGATGCCATGTCGCCCACTAATTTTCCCCATACCAACCCCCAAGTGCTTAAAGCCGCTATGGAATCCGGCGGCGAGAATTTGCTCAAAGGTTTGGAGAATATGCTGGAGGATATGGCGCGTGGGCGGGGCGAATTGCGTATCCGTATGACCGATTTGGAAGCGTTTAAACTGGGTGAGAATATTGCCGTTACTCCCGGCAAAGTGGTATTTGAAACTGAGTTGATGCAGTTGCTGCAGTACACGCCGACCACTGAGCAGGCGTATCAACGTCCTCTGCTGGTCGTGCCACCGTGGATTAACAAATACTATATTATGGATTTATCGCCTAAAAACTCCTTCATCAAGTGGGCGGTGGATCAAGGTTTTACTGTGTTTGTGATCTCATGGATCAATCCTGACGAATCCTTAGCCGATCGTAACTTTGAGGACTATCTCAAAGAAGGCACCTTGAAAGCCATTGAAGCCGTGGAGCAAGCGACCGGCGAGTCGGAAATTAACACGCTGGGCTATTGCATCGGCGGCACGTTGCTGATGTCCACCTTGGGTTATTTAGCTGCGGTTGGTCAGGATGATCGGGTTAAAAGCGCCACGTTTTTTACCACTTTGATTGATTTCAGTGAAGTGGGTGAGTTGTCGGTCTTCGTTGACGAGGAACAAATCTCGATGATGGAGCGGCAGATGGAAAAACGCGGCTATTTGGAAGGCAGTCAAATGGCCACGGTGTTTAATATGCTGCGTGCCAATGATTTGATCTGGTCGTTTTATGTGAATAACTATTTGCTCGGCAAGGAACCGATGCCCTTTGATCTGCTGTATTGGAATTCCGATTCCACGCGGATGCCGCGCAAAATGCACAGTTTTTATCTGCGCAATATGTATTTGCATAATCGGCTTAAAGAGCCAGGCGGCATTACTTTACTGGGTGAGCCTATCGATTTGGCTAAGGTTCGCACGCCGCAATACTATTTATGTGCTAAAGAAGATCATATTGCGCCGTGGATAGGCACCTATCGTGGAGTTAACCTCACCGCTGGCCCGGTGCGGTTTGTCTTAGGGGGATCAGGGCATATTGCTGGTGTGATTAACCCACCGGCACGCAATAAATACGGTTACTGGACGAATGAGGCTTTACCCGACGATCCCCAAGCGTGGTTGGACAATGCCGAGTATCAAGCAGGGTCATGGTGGCCGAACTGGTTGGATTGGAGCCAGACTTATGCCGGCGATCAAGTGCCTGCACGTCAACCCGGCGATGGTGCGCTGCAGCCGCTGGAAGACGCGCCTGGTCGTTATGTCAAGGTGCGTATTGACGGTTAACGGCTCACTGTTGAGCTATACCCCGTCCGTCAGGGCGGGGGAATGTCAAAATTAAGTGTTGACAATAGTGTTTAAGAAAACGATAATGGCCAGCTTAACTGCGGAGGGGTACCCAAGCGGCCAACGGGGGCAGACTGTAAATCTGTTGCGAGAGCTTCGTAGGTTCGAATCCTACCCCCTCCACCACCGTGTTTCGCTAAACGGTGTGCTAGGCGGGTGTAGTTCAATGGTAGAACCTCAGCCTTCCAAGCTGATGGTGTGGGTTCGATTCCCATCACCCGCTCCAATAGCCGTTTAGTACGCCGCAGTTTGCCCACATAGCTCAGGCGGTAGAGCACTTCCTTGGTAAGGAAGAGGTCACTGGTTCGAGTCCAGTTGTGGGCACCATTTTTAAGCATTTTTTTCACAGTACGTTTTAGTCAGACATCCGGGCGCAGGGGGTATCGTAAACAATGTCGAAGGCAAAATTCGAGCGGACGAAGCCGCACGTAAATGTAGGCACGATTGGCCACGTAGATCACGGTAAGACGACGCTGACGGCGGCGCTCACGAAAGTGTGTGCGGA
>PWUP01000220.1 GCA_003562535.1 Gammaproteobacteria bacterium
ACATTTCCAGCCAGTCGCGATACGGGTTACCCTCTAGCCGTGTGGCCGGATGAGCCATACGCTCCCGCCCAATTTCCGCATACCCCATGACACAAGGAGCCAGCGCCACCAGCAGGTCGAGAGCGTCACCGGCCATGCCGCGTTCTAGCACATAACGGGTATAGGCCATATTGGCATTAGCCTCTGGGGTCTGTTCCAGTTGAGCCTGGCTGATGCCCCAACGCTGGCAATACTTGATGTGTAAGCTCATTTCATAGTCGATCAGTCCCTGTAGTACACCAACCGAGAAAATAGATCAAGGTTGCTCATGGTTTACAGTGTCCGTCAGGTGGAGAAAACGCTTGCGCACAGTCTGCGATGGTACCATGCATGTTGCTCGCTGACCAAAGAGCTGATAACGGTTGCGGGCGATTAATCTATACCCATAATCTCTGATTGATTTTGGTATAAATTTAAACAGATTAAGTAGATACCACCAACCGCTCAGCTCCTTGGCAATCTCAAACACCGCATCTGAATACATAAAACACTGATTATCCTTGATGAGTAGCACCGTATCCCCGCCTACGTTCTGTACTTCATGCTGCGCCATGAGTTCATGAGCCAGAGCGCTGTGCATGGGTATAAACGCGAACTTACCTTGTGGGTCGCGGTTAATGATGAATTGCACCGAGGCATTACAGAGGTTACACACTCCATCAAAAATGACGATAGACGGGTTATTCATCAGCCGAGGTGCTTTGCCAGTGGGCGTTTGACGAACGAGACTTGGGAGCGCCGACGTCCCTGTCGGCAGTCGGCAAGAAAAATGCCGACGAGGACGTCGGCGCTCCCAGCGTTCCCACATCCTCGTCGGCACTTTTGTTATTGCCGACGAGGACGTCGGCGTTCCCGGGAAAAGCGCTTGACCACCGCCATGCTTCGGCAGTGTGACAGAGTCCGGCTTTCACGGGGTTCTGATGGATGTAATCGGTAACGCTTTGGTAATGCCTGGCGTTTCGAATGTAGCGATCCCAATACTCCCGCATCCACAGTTTGTCGGAGCTTGGTATATTCAGCCCGAGCGCTTTGTTCTGCCGCAATACCCAGCGGGCGGTATACGATTTCCACCCCTGCACAATGCTGGCGAGATCCGTCAATGGCTCGACCAGCACATGAACATGGTTAGGCATGATGCACCAAGCATGAAGGTGGTAGCGCTCGCCATGGAAATGCAGGAAAGAGTTCTGGACATACCGAGCAACATCGGGGTGTGCGAGCGCACAACAACCCATTCCGGCGTCAAGCCATGCTTCGATGCGTTTGCGTCGCTCAATCCCCCGCCGCTGTTCGGGGATACGCTCCAGTTCCTTCTGAAGCTCGGCTAGCTTTGAGTGCGGAAGACTGTCGGCAAGGCGGAAGGTGATGGACTGAATGAGCTGCGGGACGTCACAATGAGGCAGATAGCCCCGCGAATACCACCCTTTGGGAACGCCAACGTCCTCGTTGGCATTTTTCCTATTGCCGGCGGGGACGCCGGCGCTCCCGGGGACGTCGGCATTCTCGTTGGCATTCTTGGGAGCGCCAACGTCCTCGTTGGCATTTTTCCTACTGCCGGCGGGGACGCCGGCGCTCCCGGGGAAGTCGGCGCTCTCGGCAACAGCCATCAGTTAATGGGACATTAACACTGGCACGGTCATGTGTTGCAATAGGTGTCGGGTCACTCCACCGAATACCGTCTCACGCCAACGCTGGTGACCGTAAGCCCCTAAGACTAACAAGTCGATATTTTCATCAGCCGCCCGTGATAGCAAGGCGTCACCGACTTCAATATCGCGGGCGACCACATGCGCTGGGTGAACCTTAACCCCGTGGCGTTGGAGATGGCGACAAATATCGGCGGTTGGCGCTTCACCATCCTTCGCCTTGGGATTCACCATAACCACTTGAACCTGATCAGCCGCTTTCAGTAAAGGCAGGGCATCATGAACCGCCCGCACGGTTTCGCGGGTATTTTTCCACGCCAGCATAATCCGTCGCCCGATGGGAGCTTGCAGACCAATGTAAGGGATAATTAATACCGGTCGGGCACTGCTGAGCAGCATTTGATCTTCCAGCTCACTGTCTGGATCTAGGATACCGCCCTCCTCGGCCTGACCAATGACCACCACATCGGTGTAACGCGCATGAGCAATTAACACTTGATCCACATAGCCGGTTTGGCAGCGCCACTCTACAGGGCAACGGGCTTCAGCCGTTAAACGAGTGAACAAAGCTTGAGCTTGCTCGGCCTCTTTTTGAGCTTCAACGGCTTGACGCTCCAAGATTTCTGCGGGTATATGGATTTCTGCGTAACTGGGAACAAAATACTGTGGAATCACGTACAGCCCAGTTAAATGCGCTTCATAGGTTGTTGCCAGTGTTAACGCAGCTTCAACCCGTGCGGTGCTAGTGTGGTTATTATCCACATGAACTAAAATATCTTTCAGCGACATGACCCGCCCTCCTTATAACTGCTGACCCACACTGCGGCGCTGGTCTATTCCGCCCTTCAAACTGAGGCCTGAGCACAGGCTAGAGCCTGACGGACCCGCGCACGCAGAATACGATCCACAAACGGTTTATCGATAAAATCCATAGCCCCCGAGCGCATCGCTCGCACAGCCATGGGCACATCACTAAAGCTCGCTAGCATAATCACCGGGAGACGAATATCCCGCTCATGCAGTTGCTCCAGTAATTCCAATCCGCTGATGCCGGGCAAGTTAACCTCGACAATCAAGCAGCCACTGGCCTCAAGCGGCAATCCGGCCAAAAATGCCTCAGCATCCGGGTAAACACGGACACGGTAGGCCATTCCCCGGAGCAGCACTTGAATGCTTTCACAAACAGCCGTGTCACTGTCCACAACGTGGACAACAGGCTCAACGGAGGTTGTCTGGCAGCACTTTTCCATGGGCTATAGCATGGCGCAGATGCCCTAAGGCGTGTTTGACTTCGATCAATTTGACCGTAAACGGGTCTTATCGTGCTATTTTATTTCAGCGTACCTGCATCACCATTTGGACGAGATTGGCTAAGGACTGAGCTTGCATCTTGCCCATGATACGGGCGCGGTGAATCTCCACCGTGCGCTGACTTAACGATAATTCTGAGGCGATGACCTTATTGGCCTTACCCTCGACCACCGCCGTCAGAACCTGCGACTCACGCGGGGTGAGTTCGGCAAGACGCTGGCGGATGATGTCCTGATCGCGCCGCGCTTGTTGCTGAGTGGCCGCTTGCTCTAAGGCGTATTGAATCCGCTCCAATAGCGCTTGGTCACGAAACGGTTTTTGTAAAAAATCGATGGCTCCAAGCTTCATGGCCTCCACCGCCATAGGTACATCACCATGACCGGTAATCACAATCACTGGCAAAGCCGCTTCCTGCTCATATAAGCGTTGCAGCACTTCCATGCCACTCATGCCTGGCATGCGCACGTCCAACACCACACAACCGCAGCACTCATGCCCAGCACAGTGCTCCAGAAAAGCCTGGGCCGACTCAAAGACCCGCACTGACTGGCCTACGGAGGCTAATAAATACGCCAAGGCGTCACGAACGGCGGCGTCATCGTCAACAATATAGACGTGTTGTATCCCTTCAGACATCACCGTTATCCAGTGCTAAAGGCAGGGTAAAATACAATGCCGCACCTTGGTCAAGCTTAGGGGCAACGCCTAAACGCCCGCCATGAGAGACCACGATTGAACGGCTGATGGACAAACCCAGTCCGATACCTTGGGGTTTAGTGGTAAAAAATGGGGTGAACAGTTGATTAGACAAAGACTCAGGAATACCCCGACCCTGATCACTCACCCGTACTTCGGCGTAATCATCATCTAAGCGCTGGGTAGTGATGGTCAGCACTCCCGTGTCGATACCGGCTTCTAGCATGGCATCAAAGCCATTACGAATCAGATTAATCACGACTTGCTGGATTTGAATGGGATCCACCACCACAGGCAGGGGCTGCTCGGCCACACGCATACGGATATGGAAACGGTGCAAACGAGCATCGGCTTCGGTCAGCACCTGAGTGTCTTGCACCAGACGATTGAGTTCACACAGTTCACGATGGCTGTCGCGCCGCCGGATCATGCCGCGCAAGCGTTGAATCACCTGACCGGCGCGTTGGGCTTGGTGATTAATCTTGTCGAGCAGCTCAGCCGTATCGGTATCGGTAGGCGCTAATAGACGCCGACCCGCTTGGGCATAGGCCGCTATCGCCGTCAAGGGCTGATTGATCTCATGCGCAATACCGGCGGCGAGTTCACCCATGGTACTCAAGCGCCCCACATGCACTAGGCGCTCACATTGGTGGTACACGGCTTGCGCTGCGGCGACGCTATTGGAGTCTGGCGGCTTATGATCAGCCACACAACGCAGCAACAGCAGCCGTTGTCCTACTGGAGTCTGCTCTTGGTCGATCAATAACTGACCCTCGCACAGCATATACACCGCCGGTTTTACCCCAGTAAAGCACAGCCGAGCTTGCACGGCGGCTGTACTGTGGACACAGGCATGCAGAAACCGGGCGACTGCGTTCTGCTCTTCCCCCGTACAGTCGTGCAAGGTCAGAGCCAGCGGGTGCGAGTCAGCGACACCCAACAAGGTGCAGCCCGCGGCATTAGCGGCGTGCACCTGCCCTTGTTCGGAGACTAATAACAGCGGTTCGGGAAAACAGTGGGCAAAACGGCGAAACTGATTAGGCAGCATGGAGCATTACATTCGCAATCCGAACACCTTAAAAATCAAAATCGAAAATATTATCCACAGGGGCATGCTCACGTTGTGGCCGATCTAAACCCAAATGCACCCGTTTTTGCCGTTCCTGCAAACGTCGCTCAAAATGGCCGCTGTCCAACGGCTCGGCTGAGCGTTCAGTCAAGCCCGGCCACATTCCTGGCCCGGCATACCCCGTAGGACGCATAACCGGCAGCGGTTGCACTGTGAGTGCTACGGCCTGATCACTCTCGGGAGGCGATTCGTACTCCAAAGTATCCGGTGGTTCCGGCACGGGCTGCAACCCATCCACGGGTTCCGATGGAGCGGTCGGGGTAGCACAGGCCGCTAGCAGACTTAGACTGATCAGCCCGACGGTATAACGCATGATACGCATAATCGACTCCATCCAGTAATTAAATCTGACTCAAATACGCGCTCAGATAGTCGGCAAACGGGGGCTGCTCAGCCGTCTCCCAAGCGCGCTGTTCCGCGAGTGATTGCTCAACCAAAGACTGCAAGTGCTGCGCCCGATTGACTGCCAAGCGGGTTGAGCGAAACTGCTGAGCATAGTCCGCAGAACGGCCATGAGCAAAATGATAGAAACCGACGCCCTCTGCCCGCATGGCGGTCAACACCCGTGCGGACGGGGTACGGTCCGAATCGCGCAGGGCTTCAATCTGGGTATGCAGCGACTGAGTATACGCCGCACTGTCGTAAGCTTGATCAAGCTGCTCACACACCCCCTGCAAAGTGCCACATAGCTCCAACCCCCAGTCTTTAAGACAGCGTTCTTTACCCGCTTGCTGCAAACATAAACCCGGTTTGCGACCTTGGCGCGCGGTGAGAAGCTGATTATGACTGATTTCCGCGTGCTCGGATTTGCTAATCATTGGGCTATTTTGCAATAAACAAAACACCAAGAACGCTTCCATAAAACGCACTTGGGGTTCATTCAGCCCTATCGGACTGAACACATCAATATCACTGGAGCGCAGTTCCACATAAGCCACACCGCGCCGCTGCAACGCCAACAGCGGTCGCTC
>PWUP01000260.1 GCA_003562535.1 Gammaproteobacteria bacterium
CGTAATTTCCTGTGCAGGACTGGCTTGGCTTAGTTCGGCAAACACCGCCTCAGCGGCGATCATCGCTGATTTCATTGCCGTGTGAATGCCCTTAATTTTAGGTACATTCAGAAAACCTGCCCCGCAGCCGATTAATAATCCTCCCGGAAAACTCAGTTTTGGGATCGATTGCCAGCCGCCTTCATTCAGGGCGCGCGCGCCATAAGCAATGCGTCGCCCACCCTCAAAGGTCGGGCGAATCGCCGGATGGGTTTTAAAGCGCTGGAATTCATCAAAGGGGCTGAGATGCGGATTTTGGTAATCTAAGCCGATAACAAAACCCACCGCGACCTGCTGGTCTTCCATGTGGTACATAAACGAACCACCATAGGTGCTGCGATCCAGCGGCCAGCCGATGGTGTGCACAATGGTTCCCGCTTGATGGTGTTCGGGGGTGACCTCCCAGATTTCTTTGATACCGATGCCATAGGTTTGCGGCTGCACGCCCTCGCGCAGTTGAAATCGCTCGAATAATTCTTTAGTCAGCGAACCGTGACAGCCTTCGGCAAATAGGGTTTGGTGGGCGCGTAGTTCCATGCCGGGCTGGTGGTTTTCTGTGGGCTGGCCGTCTTTGCCAATGCCCATATCTCCTGTGGCGACACCGGCGACCGCCCCGTTGTCATGATACAGCACCTCAGCGGCGGCAAAACCGGGGTAAATTTCCACGCCCAAGGCTTCGGCCTGTTCCGCCAGCCAGCGGCATACATTGGCCAGACTGACAATATAATTGCCGTGGTTATGCATCTGTGGTGGTGTGGGCAGACGATAGGCCCGGCGCCGGGACAACATCAAGAAACGATCAACCGTCGCCGGTGTATTTATGGGCGCACCGCGTTGTTGCCAATCCGGTAAGAGTTCGTCCAGAGCGCAGGTTTCCAGTACCGCACCGGAAAGAACATGTGCCCCCACCTCGGCCCCTTTTTCCAGCACGCAAACGCTGAGTTCACGTCCATGGGTTTGCGCCTGCTGCATAAGCCGAATCGCGGCGCATAGGCCGGCAGGGCCAGCACCCACGATGACAACATCGTATTCCATACTTTCTCGTTGCAAGTCGATAGCCTCTATATGCTGACAGGATGATTGATGCTTACAGGTTAGCAAATCCCAAGGCGACTAAACCAGAGCGGAATGGCAGATGACCACTTGTTACAATTCAGCGCATGATATACCGTTGTAATTGCCTGGCAATAATGGCATACAGCATGACGCTGATGATTGGAAAAATCGAGGCAAAAGCAATCAGACCAAAACCGTCGATCAGTAAATTGCGGCCATCAATATGCGTGGCCAGACCCATACCTAAAGCCATCACCAAAGGCACGGTAATTTCTGAGGTACTGACTCCCCCGAGATCAAATGCTAATGCAATGATTTCCTTAGGTGCAAGCCAAGTTAAAAACAGCACCACACTGTAGCCCATCAAGATGTACATATGGATTGAGTCGCCGCTGATGATGCGATAGACCCCAACAGTAATACCGGTGGCCACACCCGTGGCGACAATGAGCCGGAGCAGCGAGACTGTAAAGCGCCGCCTGCCGACTTGTTCCGCTTTGCGGCCTACTGCCACAAGGGCCGGTTCTGCCAGCGTGCTGGCAAACCCGATCATAAACGCAAACAAATAGATAAATAGACGATTATCTAAGGCGAGTAATTGCTCAGCCATATTGATGCCAATAGGGAACAGGCTTAATTCCAAGCCTAATACAAAAGCGTACAGACCCGCCAAGGTCAGTACAAAACCGGCGACTAAGCTGGGCAGACGCGATAACGGTCGGCGCAATACCACCACAGCAATCAAAGGCGCCATATCGCGCGCCAGCATAAGCAGTTCTTCCAGCCAGCTATCGATCTCAACCTCAACGGTTGCTGTATCCGTGCTCGGCGTTGCTACGACTCCTGAAGGCTCCACCAGCTCAACCGCGCCGGTGCCATAGAGGACTATACCGTAGAGTTGTACGGTGATCATCGGTACGATAACGGCTAAAGCCACCAGCCCGAAACCGTCATGCAGGGGGTTACGGCCTCTGACCATCCCCGCTAAACCCAAGCTCAGTGCAGCGATTAGAGGTACGGTGACAATATTGGTGGTTACCCCGCCAGAATCATAGGCCAGTCCGACAATTTCCTCGGGTGCAAAGAACGTCACCAGCAGCACTAGGCTATAGCCACCGATGAGATACCACTGGATGGGATGGCCCAGCAACATGCGCATAATCCCTAGGGCAATGACGGCTCCGATGGATAAGGCGACAATCAGGCGTAAAACTAACCCATTAATTTCTCCCGTGCTGGCCTGTGTCGCTTGGTGTGACACGGCCAGCAACACAGGCTCGGCCATGACTCCGACAAAACCCATGCAGAAACCAAAGCCCATAAGCACGGGCAAGGAGCCTAAGCGCACTAAACGATTAGACAGGCTTTTGCCCATGGGAAACACACTCATATCCAGCCCTTGGAGAAACAGGGCGGAACCCACCACCACAATACCCAAGCCCAGCACCAGTGAGGTCAGGTTATCGGGTATTTCCCGCACAATAACCACTTGAAAGAACACGACCACACCAATAATGGGCAGTAGGGTTCGGAAAGCTTCGCTTAAAATAATCCAGAAAACCTTAAGTTGATTCAATGGATCGCTCGGTTTATGTGCGGGTTAAGGATGGATGTGAGTGTAGGTCGGGCACAGGACGTGCCCGACAGCCCGTTGGCCAACCTATGATGTCGGGCAACGCTGCGCTTTTGCCCGATCTACCGCTCCAACGAATTAATAGCAAACAAGTATTCGCGCAGAATACCGTGTTAACGGGGCGACTGAGCCAGTCGCTCCGTTAATCGCTAGCCTTTACGCGATGGTAATGCGGGGGTCTAGGTACACATCCTGAATCGCTTGCAACAGGGCAACACCTTCGTTCATCGGCTTCTGAAACGCTTTACGTCCCGAAATTAAGCCCATGCCACCCGCACGTTTGTTGATGACGGCGGTACGCACCGCCTGCGCCAGATCGTCCGCCCCCCCTGAGGCTCCCCCAGAATTAATCAGCCCGGCACGTCCCATATAGCAACACGCTACTTGGTAACGGGTCAGGTCGATGGGGTTGTCGCTGGTTAATTCCGAGTACACTTTTTTATGGGTATGTCCAAAGCCCACAGCGGGGTAACCACCATTGCTTTCTGCTTGTTTTTGTTTAACAATATCGGCTTTAATCGTGGCTGCCATGTGATTGGCCTGCCCGGTTAAATCCGCCGAAGTGTGATAATCGGTACCGTCTTTTTTAAAGCCGGAATTGCGCAGATACGACCATAAAATAGTGACCATGCCTAATTCATGGGCGCGTTCAAAGGCTTCAGAGATTTCCATGATTTGCCGCCGACTTTCCGGGGAGCCGTAATAAATCGTCGCCCCGACGCCAACGGCACCCATATTAAAGGCTTGCTCAACCTGAGCGAACAGGGTTTGATCGTAAACCGCAGGATAGGTCAAGGTTTCATTATGGTTAAGTTTAAGAATAAACGGAATTTTGTGCGCGTAACGGCGAGCAACCGCAGCCAATACACCCAGTGTCGAGGCCACCCCATTGCAGCCGCCTTCCAGTGCCAGTTCGACAATATTGCTGGGATCAAAATACACCGGATTGGGCGCAAACGATGCCCCAGCAGAATGTTCAATACCTTGATCAACGGGAAGAATTGAAACATAACCACTGCCACCAAGACGACCATGATTGAACAGCGTTTGCAAAGAGCGCAACACCGCCGGACTGCGGTCAGAATCTGCCATGACTCGATCAACAAAGTCCGGTCCGGGTAAATGCAGTTGTTGTTTGCTAATACCGCGGCATTCGTATGCCAACAGTGGCTCGGCCTCAGTACCTAATAATGCAGTGATATCGGTCATGATTATGCTCCTATGGATCTGCAAAACGTGTATTGTTATGTCGGTATGAATGGGCGTTACCCTGCGTGTGCTGTGATAGCAGAACGCTTGAACGCTAAGCGAAATGATAACACGAGGTTTGTTACAGGCTGTCTAAAACTTCGCTGAGTCGGGTGACGGGCTGAATCACCATATCCTTAAGCACACCCTGGCGTGGGGCGTTGGCCCGAGGGATGATGGCGCGTTTAAAGCCCTGTTTGGCCGCTTCCCGCAGGCGTTCTTCGCCATTGGGTACTGGGCGGATTTCGCCCGCCAGCCCCACCTCGCCAAAGACCACTAAATCAACCGGCAGGCTGCGATCTCGGAAACTGGAGAGTGCGGCGCATAAAACGGCTAAATCCGCTGCGGTTTCGCCGATGCGTACCCCACCCACCGCGTTGACATACACGTCCTGGTCGCCCATAGCGATGCCGCCGTGACGGTGTAATACCGCCAACAGCATGGCCAGGCGGTTTTGCTCCAAGCCTAAGGTAATCCGCCGTGGGTGATGGCCTTGACACCCATCCACCAGCGCTTGAATTTCCACCAGCAGCGGGCGGGTGCCTTCCCAAGTCACCATGATGACACTGCCCGCAACCGGTGCCTCATGGCGGGATAGGAAAATGGCCGAGGGATTGCTCACGCCTTTCAATCCGGTTTCGGTCATGGCAAACACGCCGAGTTCGTTCACCGGCCCAAAGCGGTTTTTAACCGCCCGCATCACGCGGTAGCGGCTATTGGATTCGCCTTCGAAATACAGCACGGTATCGACCATGTGCTCTAATACCCGTGGCCCGGCAATTGCGCCTTCCTTGGTGACATGGCCGACGAGGAAAATCGCCGTACCGCTGCGTTTGGCGAAGCGAGTGAACTGCGCGGCGCTTTCCCGCACTTGAGCCACCGAGCCGGGTGCCGATTGCAGGCGTTCGGTGAAGACCGTCTGGATGGAATCGATAATCATCACTTGGGGCTGTTCCGTAGCCGCCACTGCTAGAATTTGCTCGACACAGGTTTCCGGCAGCAGGTGTAAGTCGTTACGATTCAAGTCCAAGCGTTGGGCGCGTAAACCCACCTGCTGCGGGGATTCCTCGCCGCTGACGTACAGCGCCCGTTGCTCACGCGCTAAATAAGCTTGAGTTTGCAGCAAAATCGTGGATTTGCCGATGCCGGGATCGCCGCCGATCAACACCACTGAACCGGTCACTAGCCCCCCACCGAGCACCCGATCAAGTTCACCGATACCACTGGGTAATCGGGTGGCCTCGTCGAGAGTAATCTCGGCTAAGCGTTGCACCCGACTGTCGCTGTGGCCACTAAAGCTCCCTGACCGGGGGCTGCGCGCTGTGGTGGTCACCGGAGCGATCACGGTTTCGACCAGGGTATTCCACGCCCCGCATTCGGCACAACGTCCTACCCACTGGGCGGCTTGCGCCCCGCACTCATTGCAGACGTAGGCCGTGCGCGGCTTAGCCATGCTGTTCTCGGCGGGGTACTCGTGCCGTGACTCCGGTCAGCAGGGTGTAGGGAATGGTGCCAAACGCTTGGGCGATGTGTTCAATCGGTAACTGCGGCCCCCAGAGCTGCACCGGATCACCCACCCGGGCGCTGGGATGAGTGCGTAAATCCACACTGAGCATATCCATGGACACTCGCCCGACCAAGGGAACGATTTGAGTACCGACCCATACGGGTGATCCCGAAGGCAGTTCGCGTGGATAACCGTCGCCATAACCGGCAGCCACCACGCCGACATCCATGGTTTCCGGGCAGCGCCAAGTGCTGCCGTAGCCGATGGCCTCGCCACGGC
>PWUP01000223.1 GCA_003562535.1 Gammaproteobacteria bacterium
ATGTCAGCCGCAAACGTAAATTACTGGAAAAACAAAAGGCAGGCAAAAAACGGATGAAACAGGTAGGCCAAGTCGAAATACCGCAATCTGCCTTTCTAGCCGTGCTCCAAGTCGATAAAAAATAAACCTTAAACTACAGCAACCATCGCCGGATTGATTAACCATGCATTTCGATTTTGCCGCTCTTTTGGTCATCGCTGCTGCGGTGACCGGTATGATATGGCTAGCGCATACGCTGTTTGCTAAGCGCAAGCAAACCAATGAATTAGATCACGATAATGGCCACCATAGCCCGAAGGCACTGCCGTGGTATGTCGATTTTTCGCGCTCATTTTTTCCCATTATTGTCGTGGTTCTGATTCTGCGTTCATTTGTTTTCGAACCGTTTCGCATTCCCTCAGGCTCCATGGAACCCACGCTATTGCCAGGTGATTTCATTCTGGTGAGCAAATTCAGTTATGGGTTACGCCTACCCGTAGGCCATCAGACTATCCTCGAACTCAATCAACCGGAACGCGGTGATGTGGCGGTCTTTCGTTATCCAGAAAACCCATCGATTGCCTATATTAAACGCATTGTGGGTCTGCCCGGTGATCAGATCGAATACCGCAATAAGCAACTGTATATTAATGGTGAAGCCATCCCCTTAACTCCCATAGCTAATGGCACCCCCACCGGCCCCTACACCCAGATGCTGGAGCAACTTGGCACCCAGCAACACACCATTCAAATCCGCACCGACCAGCCTGACCGCTTCACGGGACTGATGCGTTATCAAGTCCCTGAAGGCCAGTATTTCACCTTAGGCGACAACCGCGATAATAGCCGCGATAGCCGCTATTGGGGGTTTGTACCGGAAGATAATTTAATTGGCCGAGCCTTCTTAATATGGTTAAATCTCGATTGCATCACGTTTCAAGGCCATTGCAACCGCATCGGGAGTTCAATCCAATGATTTACAAACGACAACAGGGATTTTCCCTGAACAAGTTCATCGGGGTGTTAATTCTGCTCGGTCCTTTAGTGATCCTCGGCTGGCAAATCGGTACGATGTATTTGGAATATTTTCAGATCAAGCGCATCATTACTTCAGTCGGGCAAAGTGTCACCAGCTACAACACCGAACCCCATGAAATCCGCCGCCGTTTGGAACGCACCATGAGCATCGATTACGTCACAGCAGTTAAAGCCGGTGATTTGACGATCAATCGGCGCGGTGGAATCATCAGCATTGATTTAGCTTACCAAGACGAAAGACCCTTATTCGGCAAGTTCAAAATAGTCGGGACATTTGACGAAACCATTCAGATTTATCCGTGAACCCAGAACTGATCCAGCAACGACTGCACTACCGGTTTACCGATTCGAGTTTGCTGGAAGCCGCCCTCACTCATCGCAGCTTTAGTGGCAGGCGTAACAATGAACGCTTGGAGTTTTTGGGTGATGCCCTGTTGAATGCCATTATCGCTCAGGCGCTGTATGTGACTTACCCTAAGGCCAGCGAAGGGGAACTCAGTCGCCTACGCGCGACCTTGGTAAAGGGCGAGACCTTAGCCAGTATTGCCGCTGAACTGGGTCTGGGGGATCACTTACACCTAGGCATCGGCGAGATGAAAAGCGGCGGGCACCGCCGAACGTCGATCCTTGCCGATGCTTTCGAAGCCGTACTCGCTGCCGTTTATTTAGACAGCAACTTTGACACCTGCCAAAACTTGATCCAGCGCCTGTTTGCCACACGGTTCACTAGTCTGCCGCCAGTGAACGAACTCAAAGACCCGAAAACCCGTTTACAGGAATACTTACAGGCGCGCCAACAACCGCTACCCGTCTACACGGTCAAATCCATGGCCGGTGATCCCCATGAGCGTTGCTTTGTGATCGAGTGCGTGATCGGTGATCTGGTCACTCACGCCAGCGGTAGCAGTCGGCGCAAAGCCGAACAAGAGGCCGCCCGTAAAGCTCTGGAGCACATTCAATGACCCGAGCCGGTTACATCGCGTTGCTGGGTCGGCCCAATGTTGGCAAATCGACGTTATTGAATCACCTCATCGATTACAAACTCAGTATCACTTCACCGCGCCCACAAACCACCCGCCATGCTCTACTCGGCATCCAGACTCTGGAGACGGCTCAACTGGTCTATGTCGATACCCCAGGCTTACAACAGAACGCCCGCAATGCGTTAAATCGACACATGAACCGAGCCGCTACCCACGCTCTGAGTTATGTGGATATCGTGGTTCTGGTGCTGGATGCCCTGCAGTTTAACACCGAAGATCAAGCCGTCATTAAACAATTGCAACGCTTTACCGGTACCGTGATTGCGGCGGTGAATAAAATTGACCGTTTGAGCGACAAAACCCGCCTGCTGCCGTATCTTTCTGAACTGCAAAATCATTATCCGTTTGCGGCCAGTATCCCGATTTCAGCGCTGCAACGCGACAATCTAGCCGCACTGCAACAGACCCTGATTGAGCATTTACCCGCCGCGCCGTTTTTATTCGCTGCCGATGAACTGACAACCGCCAGCAGCCGTTTTCTCGCTGCCGAACTGATCCGTGAAAAACTGTTTCGCCGCTTACATGAAGAACTGCCCTATGCCTTAACGGTTGAAATCGAGCACTTTCAAGAAGAGGCTCAACTGCTACGGATTGCCGCTAAAATCTGGGTGGAACGCCAAGGGCAAAAAGGCATTGTCATCGGTGCCGGTGGCCACCAATTACGCGACATTGGTCGAGCGGCTCGTTTGGATATGCAAACACTGTTCGGCAAAAAAGTATTTTTATCGCTATGGGTTAAAGTGCGTTCTGACTGGTCGGATGACGAACGCTCGCTCCAACAATTCGGCTACCACGACGCCTGATGGCCGTCGAGCTGACCGCAGCGTTTGTGCTGCATCGGCGTCTCTATCGCGAATCCAGCCTGCTGGTCGAAAGCTTTTGCCAAGATCACGGTCGAGTAAGCTTGGTCGCCCAGCGTCTGACCCAGCGCTCGGCTCGGCGCAGCTTGTTGCAACCGTTTATACCGCTGTGGCTGGCATGGCGTGGACGCGGGGATCTGGTCACCTTAACCCATATCGAGGCCGCCGACCGAGGATTCAACCTAGCCCCCGAGCGGCTACTCAGCGGGCTGTATATCAATGAACTCCTGCTGCGCCTGCTGCCGCGCCATGACCCCTACCCTGCCCTGTTCACTCACTATCGCCAAGCGTTGCGTGAACTGGCCAGCCCGCAGGCTCAAGAACCCGCCTTGCGCCGGTTTGAAATCCGTTTACTGGCCGAATTAGGCTATGGCTTACAGCTCGAACACACGGCGGATACCGGCGACACACTCTGTCCGCACAGCCACTATATGTACCAATTGGCATACGGCCCGGTATTGAACCCTCCTTGCCAAGACGGTATCCCCATCTCCGGTCATAGCCTGCTCGCTCTAGCGCGGGACGAGTTGGACGATCCCCAAGTTTTGCGTGAAGCTAAACGCCTGACACGCTCGGCTCTTGACGCCCACCTCGATCGCCCCTTGCAAACCCGCAAGGTGTTACGAACTCTACAGCGCTTACCGCTGCCTTGAAGCGGGGTAAGCGTTCAGAATCTCTGCTTAATCTATTGAATGAGTAACAATAGGAGCTTTTTGCGCAAAACACCGCACACGCATCATCCGCTTGATGATGCGCGTGGTAATGCGGAAGCCTTGTTGCAGATGCAAGCAATGGGACTGAACATAACTTTCAAGTGATGCTGTGGCTTGGGGGGGTGAACGGTTACGTCTTGCCTGACCTAGCGCGGCGTCATTGTTTAGATGTCTTTCAATCGTGGTTGCTGGTGCGCTTTAATGACTTAACCTTAGAGGAGGTACTGACCATGCTCGGTGAATTAACACCATTAGAACAAACCCGTGCCTATCGAGAGATTGTCGAGAAAAACCAGCCGATTTGGTTTGCTGAAGGCCAAGAGGAAGGACGCCAATCCGAAGCTCAGCAACTCATCTTTCGCCAGCTCCACCGCCGTATTGGCGGGCTGACCGAGGCTCAGCATGAGCAGATCAAAGCCTTGCCAGTGGAACAACTTGAAGATTTAGGTGAGGCGTTGCTGGATTTTGCGACCGCTGCGGATCTGGATGCTTGGCTCAGTGCCCATCGGCAGTAGCCTAATAGCCGACTATGGGTGATCAAGATTTTTTGAACCACCGATGCACACGGATAGACACGGATAAACCTAATCCCTGCCGTCATTCTGCCAAGGACTGGCAGAATCCCGTCTTATAGACCATAACCATCTGATAAGCAAAGAACAGCCGATGACAATGTTTCGTGCGCCTGCCCCCCTAAGCGGCAGTTTGATGACATCACTCCCCTTAATGTCGGTATTTCATGCGCATCATTGGCCTACAGCGAGCACGATGTCAAAGTGTGGCAAGGGACACTGAGTCTGACGAAGGCTGGTTGATTGGTTTGCAAAATACGCTGCTTTCCGTCAAGCAGTGTATGGAGCTGCCTCTGCCCCTTGTCTGTTGCCGCTGAATGACGTGTCACTACCATGTTTAGGACTACCTCCACCGTAACACCACTTTCAAGCCCGGTTGATTATCCGTCAAACTCAATTGAGCGTCATGAAGCCGGGCAACGGCCCGCACCAAACTCAGCCCCAAACCATTGCCTGGCTGACTGCGGGCGCTGTCCAAGCGCACAAACCGCTCCAACACTCGCTGCCGATCTGCCGGTGCAATACCAGGGCCATTATCAGCAACCGTTAACACCACACCCGATGGTTCGATAGTCACTCGCAGCTCGATGCGACCACCCGCAGGCGTGTACTTCAGCGCATTATCCAATAGATTCCCTATGGCTTGAGCCAACAGACGCCGATTACCCTGAATCACCGCTGCTGGGTCGCTGCTCCAGTCAAACTCCAAGTGCTGAGCATCAGCGACTGCACCGTAAAGATCAGCCAGATCGGCAACTAAATCGTCCAAAACGACTGGCTCCCAATCCGTGCGTTTAATACCCGCCTCGGCTTGAGCAATGCTCAGCAAGGCATTAAATGTTTTGAGCATTTCATCGGTATCAGTGACGCTGTGTTCCATCACTGTGCGGTATTCCTCCGCCGTGCGGGCTTCTAAGAGCGTGACTTCAAGACGATTACGCATCCTATTCAGAGGCTTGCGCAGATCATGTGCTATATTATCGGTCACTTGCCGCATACCAGCCAACAATTGCTCAATCCGCGCCAACATCTGATTCAGCTTACTGCCTAAATCATCGAATTCATTCGCTCGGTGACTGATGGCAATGCGTTGTGATAAATCTCCGGCCATAATGTCCCCAGCCGTACGACTGACCGCATCAATACGGCGCAGAGTGTAATGACTCAACACTAAGCTGCCCAGTAATGCTAACACTAAAATCACCACAATCACCAAGATACTGATGGCAAACGAATGTGCCAGCAAAGCGTGTTCATCGTATAAACCGTGGCCGATAAGCAGGTGATACCCGTCAGGTAATGTGGTGGCCAACACTCGGACGGGCACATCGCTATCCGGTTGTTTGAGAGCAATCACCTCACTGAGGTTTAAGGTGGCATAACGTTGCTGAACATCGATTTTATTCGGCCAGTCTGGCAACTGACCGGCCAAGCGTTGCTGGCGATCGGGGTTCCATAACAGGTAAAAAAAGATCCGCCGCTGGTCATCGTTGCTAGACCGGCTGCGAATCGAGTCTAACAAGGCCGGCAACGACTGGCTGCGATACAGATTGATCAGCACCTCGGTTTCCAAACGCAGCCGCGCATCGACTTGCGCCTGAATATTGCGCGCCATCGACCAATGCACAACGCCCAGGCCGATGGCGGTAATCAGACTCAGTGAACAGGCGTAAATCAAGGCGGTGCGAAACACCGTAGTGCGCAGCAACCGCCGTAGATAATTAAGGGGCATGGAGCGAGTAACCTGCCCCGCGCACCGTGTGTAATACCGGAGGTGAAAAGCCTTTATCAATCTTGGCGCGCAGACGACTGATGTGCACATCAATCACATTCGTCTGGGGGTCAAAATGATAATCCCAAACATTCTCCAACAGCATCGTGCGAGTCACCACCTGATTTTCATGCAACATCAGAAACTCTAATAAACGAAATTCACGGGGTTGCAACGAGATTTTCTGTCCCGCTCGGGTGACTTTGCGCTTCAAGCAGTCGAGTTCCAGATCAGCAACCCGCAGTAATGTGGGCTGCATATCCGGCTGCACCCGTCGCGCCAGTGCTTGCAAACGCGCTAATAATTCGCTAAACGCATAAGGTTTCACCAGATAATCGTCCCCCCCTGCGGTTAAGCCCTCTACCCGATCATCCACCTCGCCCAAAGCGCTTAAAATCAGCACCGGCGTAGTATCACGTTGATCACGCAAAGCACCAATGATGCTCAGACCGTCGCGCCCAGGCAGCATCCGATCAACGATTAAAACGTCGTAATTACCGGCTGATGCCATCTGCAAACCACTGTCACCCTCTGCGGCATGTTCGACATGATAACCACTTTCAGTTAAACCTTTAATCAAGTAAGCTGCCGTGTCGTGATCGTCTTCGATAATGAGTAATTTCTTAGATTCCATAATAATACTCTGTTGCCCTGTACACTAATGATGGTAATGCATTGCACCGTTAACACCAAGCTCGCCCATACCGGCGATCACTGCAATGCGCTATGATGCACTCTTTATGACAAATTTAGACTCAAAAGTCCCCACCCGTAACACAACTAACGATTAAACTGAGGATCATGCACTGATGGGTTTTAAGTGTGGCATTGTCGGCCTGCCGAATGTAGGCAAATCCACCTTGTTTAACGCCTTAACCAAGGCCGGTATCCAAGCTGAAAATTATCCGTTTTGCACCATTGATCCCAATGTGGGCATTGTACCGGTACCTGACCCGCGTTTGCAGGCACTCGCTGCGATTGCTAAACCGCAAAAAGTTTTACCCACCACCATCGAATTTGTCGATATCGCGGGTTTGGTCGCCGGTGCTGCCCAAGGCGAAGGCTTAGGCAATCAGTTTCTTGCCCACATTCGCGAAGTGGATGCCATTGCTCATGTTGTCCGCTGCTTTGTTGAAGATAATGTGGTGCATGTTGCAGGCACCATCGATCCTGTAGCCGACAGTCAAACCATCGATACGGAATTAGCCTTGGCGGATTTAGCCACCGTCGAACGCGCTTTGCTCCGGGTGGAAAAAACCCTAAAAGCCGGTGGCAAAGACGCTCTAGCCTACCAAGCGTTGCTGCAACGGGTAAATGCGCATTTGGACGCTGGACATGCAGCACGCACCCTGACAGTAACCGCCGATGAGCGCTTAGCACTGCGTGATTTACACTTGCTCACCGCCAAGCCGGTCATGATTATCGCCAATATTGGCGAAGACGGTTTTGAGAACAACCCTTTATTGGATCAGATCCGCGCTCATGGTTTACAGCAAGGCGCTGAAGTGGTCCCCGTGTGTGCGACCATCGAGGCTGAAATCGCCCTACTGGATGACGCAGATAAGGTAGAATTCCTAGCCGACTACGGCTTGGATGAGCCGGGTTTAAATCGAGTGATCCGTGCCGGTTATGATCTGTTAGGATTACAAACGTTTTTTACAGTCGGTCCTAAAGAAGCCCGAGCGTGGACAGTGCGTCAAGGCTCCACTGCCCCCCAAGCCGCCGGAGTGATTCACAGCGATTTCGAACGCGGGTTTATCCGTGCTGAGGTCATTGCCTACGCTGATTTTATCGCCTGCAACGGTGAGATCGGCGCTAAAGAAGCCGGTAAATGGCGACTAGAGGGTAAGGACTACATCCTTAAAGAAGGCGATGTGATGCATTTTCGGTTTAATGTATGAGTAGGCGAGGAGAAACCCTGCCGGGGCAACCGGGTCATTAAAATAATGGATGCGCTGGGGAAGATAATGTTAGATGTGGCTCCCCGGGACGGGCTCGAACCGCCGACCCAGTGATTAACAGTCACTTGCTCTACCGACTGAGCTACCGAGGAACAGACTAGATGCGTTATAGTAAGGGGTCAGCATCGGGCTGTCAAGGGGCATCGTACCCTCCAAGCTGGCGTAAGCTTTATTCTTGAAAATAACAGTGACAACTGAGGATACCCATTATGCGATTACGTACTGTACTGATCAGCGCTATCAGCGCCTTGTTTATTACCATGAGCGGCACGGCCTTGGCCGATGCCCATACCTATTACCAAGGCAAAACCATCCGGATCATGATTCCTTTTTCCCCCGGTGGCGGTACCGATACCTTTGGGCGTTATATTGCCCAATATCTGGGGCGGCATATTCCGGGTAATCCCACAGTGATTGCCGAAAATGTAACGGGTGCTGGCGGATTATTAGGCTCCAACGAATTTGCCGAACGTGTGGATAAAGACGGACTGACCCTGCTGACGGCCTCGGGTCATTTAAATCTACGCGCGTATTTAGGCTTGCAAGGCTTGCGGTTAAATCTCGATGAGCTGACCCCCGTAGTGGCCGCCCCTATGGGGCATATTACCGCGCTGAATACCCGCACTTCAGGTATTGAGTCACCGCTGCAATTTTTAGACACGCCCCGACGCTTGACCAAAGGGATTACCGATCCTGTGGGTTTGGTTGAGGCATTAGTGGCCTTGGAATTGTTTGAGGTCGATTATCGTGCGGTTCCGGGTTACGGTGGTCGTGGTGATACGCGGATCGCCTTTGAGCGCGGTGAATTGGCGCTGACGACGCAAAGCACCCCGGCTTATCTGGCGCGCGTCGTGCCCTTGGTTGAAGAAGGCACCGCTCAACCTTTATACGCCATCGGTTTTGTCGATGCTGAAGGTCGTCCGGTTCGCGATCCTGCCGCGCCTGACATCATTACTGCGCCCGAACTGTACGAGCAAATTCACGGTGCAGAGCCATCAGGACCGGCTTGGGACGCTTACAAGGTGGTCGCTAATTTGGTGCAAAACACCCGTGGCACGATTTGGGTGCATTCCGATGTTCCCCCAGAAGCCTTAGAAGCGCTGCGCATCGGTGTGGATGCCATGGTGCTTGACCCCGAGTTTCAAGCCACTGGTGAAACCATGATGGGGGGATATGAAATCATCAGCGGTGCTGGCTTGGATCAAATTAAGGCCGATTTAGACGCCGCTCCACCCGAAGTGGTGACGTGGGTTCAAGATCTGCTCACGGATCGCTTTGGTGTCCGTTTCGATCGCTAACCTTCCTCTACGACTAACGCCCGCTTCGAGCGGGCGTTATGCCTGCGGGTTTCCCCCATGCTTGACGCCCTAATCAACGGTTTATTTATCCTGCTCGATCCATTTCGGATGCTGATGTTATTGGCCGGTGTGGTTATCGGCATTGTCGTCGGCATTCTGCCCGGTTTAGGCGGACTTATGGGCATGGCCTTAGTCCTGCCCTTTTTGTTCGGTATGGATCCGTATGCCGGCATTGCCATGCTGATCGGCATTGCTGCTGCGGTGCCCAGTGCTGATACCTTTCCCTCCGTGCTGATGGGTATTCCCGGTTCCAGTGGTTCGCAAGCCACCATTATGGACGGCTACCCCTTAGCGCGTCAGGGGCAGGCTGCACGGGCTTTGGGCGCGGCATTCAGCGCCTCTATGGTCGGTGGAGTGATTGGTGCGCTAGCCTTAACCGCCTTAGTGCCGTTTGCGCGCCCGATTGTGCTAGCGTTTGGCTCTCCCGAACTGTTTATGCTGACCCTACTGGGTTTAAGCATGGTCGGGGTATTAAGCGGCAGTCGTCCATTGCTCGGTATCATTGCGGGCGTGTTTGGCGTGTTGATTGGCACGGTGGGCGGAGCGCCCGTGGCCGCAGAATATCGGTTTGTATTCGGCGAGTTGTATTTATACGATGGGGTTTCGCTGGTCATTCTGGCGCTGGGGCTGTTCGCCCTACCAGAAATCATCGACCTGCTGGCCCGCGGCGGATCAATCGCCGAACGCGCGCCGGGTTTGGGAGGGGGCTGGCTGCAAGGGGTGCGCGATACCTTGCGGCATAAATGGTTGGTCACCCGTCACAGTTTGTTTGGGATTTTTATCGGCTTCATCCCTGGCATGGGATCGTCGATTATTGACTGGCTGAATTACGGCTATGTGGTGCAAACCAGTCGAGATCGCTCGCAATTTGGTAAAGGCGATATCCGTGGCGTGATCGCCCCGGAATCGGCCAATAACGCCCGCGAAGGCGGGGTATTGATGCCGACGCTGTTATTTGGGGTGCCTGGCTCCAGTGCGATGGCGCTATTTCTTGGGGCGATGTTGATTTTCGGCGTCCAACCTGGGCCGCAGTTATTGCGCGATGAGTTGGATCTAGTGTTTGTGATCATCTGGTCGTTGGCGCTGGGCAATATTTTCGGCACTCTGCTGTGCTTATTATTGAGTCGGCCTATTGCTGCCCTAACGTTTGTGCCGTTTTATTATTTGGCTCCCGTGGTGCTGATTATTGTCATTCTTGGGGCGTTCCAAGAAACCCGGCATTGGGGGGATTTGTTGATGCTGTTCGGTTTCGGCCTGCTCGGTTGGATCATGAAGCGCATCAGCATGCCGCGTCCACCGTTATTGATTGGTTTTATTCTCAGTTCGCTGGCCGAACGGTATTTATGGATGTCGTATAACCTGTACGACTGGGAATGGTTATACCGGCCAATGGTGATTGCTATTGGTACGGTGACTATAGCTCTGGTCGTTGCCGGTATTTGGGTGAAGCGCCGTGCGGCGCAGTAGTCCATAATAGTCAGGTGGGTAAGCTATGAACGCTTGACGTCACTTGCGGATAACGTGAAACTGTCCAAACACTAACAACAGTGAATGATAACGAGGAGATGATGACTCATGAAATACATGGTGAGTGGGGTTTGCGCCACAGTGGCTGCACTCGGGTTGACATTAGCCGCATCCAATCCGGTCATTGCTCAAGAGGTTAGAGAATTACGCTGGGCAACCTCGGCGGTCGGTTCAGCTGGACATCGCGCCAAGGTGAATCTCATGGCGGTGTTAAACCGCGAGTGGGAGGGTTACAACATCAATGTCTTACCTACACCTGGGGCGATTGCCACCATCCGTGGTTTCACAACGGGTGAATTTGACGGCTATTATGGGGCGGATATCGCTTTTCAAGAGTTGGCAAATGACACCGGCCGGTTCACTGGGTTTGCCGAGCGGGTGCAGCGTCCGCCCGTACAATCGTTCTGGGCCTATACCATGGAAGTCGGTTTGGCGGTACGCGCCGATGAACACGCCTCCATGACCGGATGGCGCGATTTAGCCGGTCAGCCGGTATTCACTGGCCCGGCACCGTGGGATGTACGCGCCGCGTTGGAAAATGCGCTGAATGTCCTAGAAGTCGGACACACCTATCGGGAACTGGATCTCGGTTTAGCCGGTTCCTCGCTGAACCAGCGCACGATTAGTGGCTTTATTGCCTACACTGCGGGCGAGTCCGCTCTGGCTCCTTGGGTGCAGGAAGCGGAAATGGCGGCCAATATCGCTGTGCTCAGCCCCAGTGATGCAGAAATTGCTGAATTGCAGGCGGCGGGTTTGGATGTCGTGGCGATCAGCAGCTCGGTATTCCACACTGATTTAGGCGTGGATGAAGTCTATTTTGTGCCGTTTTTCTATGGGTTTCACCTTGGCACCGATGTCCCTGAAGACGATTTATACGCCATGTTATTAGCCATCGAGACTCATGCCGAAGAGCTGGCAACAGCCGATGCCGTGTTTGCGCAACTGGCTGTGGATATGCCTGAATTGCAACGTCGTGGAGTGCAATCCGCCATTCAATCCGCAGAGGTTCACCCCGGTCTGGCGCGGTATCTGCGCGAGCGCGACGCTTGGGACCCGGCATGGGATGACCGGATTGCCCAATAAATCCACATAGACGGCACTGATCATGTCGGCTGATCAGCAAGACTCACCCGATCATGCCCCGCTGACAAGGCCGCGCCTGGTGGCGACGGCCTTGTTTTATGCCGTAGCGGTTGGGTTTTTCGGTTATCTCTCCTATTACTACCTTGGGCGTCTCGGCGGGCCGACGCAACTGGCCGTAGCCATGGTGCCGGTGGCCATCGCCTTGGTGTTTCTCAACGATGCCCGCTATGGACGCTTGTATCCGGCCTTGGGGCCTTGGGGTGGGGTGATCGCCGCCAGCGGATATTTAGCGATATTAGTGTACTGTGCGTATTATCTCAGCGTAGAATTTGACGCCATCCGGATTTTTCGCGTCGGATTCTGGAACGCTCATGATATGTGGGTGGGCGGGACAGTAGCCGCAGCGGTTCTGGAATACACGCGGCGTAAATACTTGCCCGTATTTGTGATCAATATTGTGCTCATTGTTTACACTCTCTATGGGCACCACATACCCGGGATGTTCAGTCACACTGGGTTTACCTGGCAGCGGGTGGTCAGTGCCGCCAGCTTGGAAATCAGTACCGGGGTATTTGAACGCCTGTCGCAACTGGGTCTAACACTCATCGGTTCTTTTATCCTCGTGCTGAGTGCGCTCAAAGCCTTTAATTGCATTGATTCCATACTGCGTGGCAGCAGTCGGCTGGCCGCACGAGTGCCGCGCTTACTGCCCCAAGTGGCCGTGTTAGGCTCGTTTGGTGTGGCGGCGGTCAGCGGCAGTGGTGCAGCCAATGCCGCGACCACGGGCACGGCGACTATTCCGGCATTGATTCGGGCGGGTTTACCGCGTGTTAAAGCCGCTGCCGTTGAAACGGCCTCATCTCTGGGGGGGCAGTTGACTCCACCGCTGATGGGGATTGCCGCCTTTATGATGGCCGATTTGATGGGCGTGAGTTATTTCGATGTGGTGGCGCGGGGCTTTGTACCCGCCCTGATTTTTTTCCTCGGCGTGGCTTTTTCAGTGCATTTACTCTCCGCTCGGTATTTTAAATACCGTGTGATCCCCGCAGTCGAGCCGATGGGCTTAATGGATTGGGCGAATATCGCCGCCTATGTGCTGTCCGTCGCGGCATTGATTTATTACATGGGCGTGTTGCGGCAATCGGCTATGAATGCGGCACAAACGGTATTCATCGGGCTGTTGCTGGGCTTGAGTGTGCTGTTTTTTATCCAGTGTGTGCGCGAACGGCAACGCCGCGTGAGTGTGTGGCTCGCCCCGTTCCGGCGGCTGATTGACACGTTCGCCACCACGACTTCGGAATTAGTGGTGTTGCTGGCCTCACTCGGTATCCTGACAGCGATGTTCACCATCACGGGAGTGCCGACTAAAGTCGGGGTGCTGGTGCTGGAAATGGCTCAAGTTAATCTGGTGTTGATGGTTTTGGTAGCCTTTGCCTTTGGCTATCTGGTGGGCATGGGGCTGCCGGTTGCGCCGACCTATATCATTCTCGCCGTGGTCATCGCACCGTTTATGATTCGCGCCGGCTTTAACCCTTGGGTGGTGCATTTCTTTGCCTTTTTTGTCGCGGTCTTTGGGGAATTATCGCCGCCGACCTCGGTCACTGCAGCCGTGACCTCACGGATTGCTGAAGCACCGTTTGTGGCGACCATGATTCACGCTATGGGCTTATGTATGCCGTTGATACTGATGATCGGCGCGGTGTTCACTCGTCCTGAGTTGGTCGTCGAACCGGGTGCGGCGCAATTGACGGCTATGGCAATTGTCTTGATGGCGACATTGGCGATGAGTTTCGCCTTGCAGGGGCGTTGGGCGAGCCGAGTGAGCTTAGATCGCTTACTGCGGTTTACCTTAGCCGCTTTGGCCTTGGTGGCGTTGTTTCATCCAACCCAGTCGGTCGCTTTGGGGGTCACTGCGGTGGTTGCCGTCGCCTTGGCGGTGGGTTTAGTCCGTGGCGGTCGTCTGCCTGAATTGCGTGATCCGGTGCATGAACGCAATCTCCCTAAGTAACCCACCGTGGGTGTATAGCCTTATGGTATGCGCTTTGCTACCATCTGCGTTTTTGTGACCAAGAGATGAGTGTCCCGTGACCATTGCGCTGTCGATCCAAAATATCAGTCGCTCCTTTGGCGGGGTGCGAGCCGTACATGAATGCTCCTTTGAGATTCAAGCCGGTTCAATCACCGGCTTAATCGGGCCGAATGGGGCAGGCAAAACCACGCTGTTTAATATGGTAGCGGGGTTATTTCCACCGGATGACGGTCGAATTGAATTCTACGGCCAAGACATTACCGGTTTGCCCGCTCATAAGCTGTTTCAGTTGGGCATTGTCCGCACCTTTCAAATTCCCCATGAATTTGCCCGCATGACGGTATTGGATAACCTCATGCTGGTTCCCGGTGATCAGTCCGGTGAGAATCTGCTGGCGGCTTGGACCTTATGGCGTCGGGTTCGGCGTCAAGAACGAACCATCCGTCGCCGTGCTGAAGACGTGCTGGAGTTTTTGAATCTGACCCATTTGCGTGATGAACTGGCTGGTAATTTATCCGGTGGGCAGAAAAAACTGTTGGAACTGGGGCGGACGATGATGACCGAGCCTAAATTAGTCTTGCTCGACGAACCGGCGGCCGGAGTGAATCGCACTTTGTTGGGGACGTTAAACGAGATCATCGAACGCTTAAACCGCGAACAGGGCTATACCTTCTGTGTGGTCGAACACGATATGGCCATGGTGCGGCGGCTGTGTGACCCGGTCATTGTCATGGCCGAGGGCACCTTACTGACCCAAGGCACAATGGATGAAATTATGGCCAATGAACAGGTGCTCGAAGCGTATTTAGGGCGCGGTGCGGCTGAGGATATGATATGAGTGTACTGCGTATGGATTCGGTGTATGGCGGCTACGGCGGCGCGGATATCCTCTGCGGGGTATCCCTAGAGATCGGGCCGGGGGAAATCATCGCCGTCATCGGCCCCAATGGTGCCGGTAAATCCACCGCCATGAAAGCGGTGTTTGGTCTGGCCAAAGTGCGCCAAGGCTCAATCCATTTCATGGACAAAAACATCACCGGTTTGGCGGCGGATCGGGTGGTGCAGCAAGGGATCAGCTATGTGCCCCAGGTGGATAATGTCTTCCCCTCGCTGTCGGTAGAAGAGAATCTGGATATGGGCGCATTTTTGCGCAAAGACGACTTCTCCGCTCAGAAACGTAAAATCTATGAATTATTTCCACCACTGGCCGAACGTCGAACCCAGTCGGCAGGCACCTTATCGGGCGGTCAGCGCCAGATGGTGGCTATGGGGCGAGCGTTAATGCTTGACCCTAAACTACTGCTGCTTGATGAGCCGACGGCAGGTTTAAGCCCTCGCTATATGGATCAAATCTTTGCCATTGTGCGTGATATTAACTCACTGGGTATCAGCATTATGATGGTCGAACAAAACGCCCGCCAAGCGTTAGGGCTGGCGCATCGCGGCTATGTATTGGCCACCGGTGCCAATCGTTTCTCCGACACCGGGGCTAATTTATTAGCGAATGAAGAAGTCGCACGCATGTTTTTGGGTGGATAAATGGTGACCGAAGTCCTGCAACTGATTATTTATGGTGTGATCTACGGCAGCATTGTGGCCCTAGGCGCGGTGGGGGTATCGCTGACGTTTGGCGTGTTGCGGTTTGCCAATTTCGCCCACGGCGATTTGATGACGTTTGGGGCGTATATGGTGCTGGCCGCTTATGTCGGGTTTGCCTTGCCGATGTGGTTATCGGTGATCGTGGCGCTGGCGATGACCGCCTCGCTAGCGGTGCTGATTGACCAAACCCTGTTTCGGCGTTTCCGTCGCGCCAATCCGATGATTTTGCTGATTTCATCCTTTGGTGTCGGTCTAATGGTGCGCAGTCTGGTGCAAATCATTTGGGGCGGCAGCACCCAAGTCTATGATCCCGGCATTCAATTTCCCTACCAATTCTGGGGCTTGAGAATTCGCCCCGATCATTTAATCATTCTCGGTGGCACCTTGGTGCTGGTGGTGGTGCTGCATTTATTTTTGCAAAAAACCCGAATGGGTAAAGCCATGCGGGCTATGGCTGATAATCCTGATTTAGCCAGAATTTCTGGAATCAATACCGATCGGGTGATCATTTGGACGTGGATTATGGGGGCGTCACTGGCTGCGGCAGCCGGGTATTTTCTGGCCTTAGACTCACGCCTACAGCCTGATATGGGCTGGTTTATTTTGCTGCCGGTCTTCGCTGCGGCGATTCTCGGCGGGATTGGCAAACCCTATGGGGCGATTGCGGGCGGGTTTATCATCGGTATTACCGAAGAACTGTCCACCCTAATCCTGTCGCCCGCCTATAAACCGGCGGTGGCGTTTGCCTTAATGGTCGCGATTCTGATCTTCCGACCCACCGGCATTTTCAAAGGGGCGCGCTGATGGAACTCACCGGATTAATTGCCTATGTGATTTTCTTTCTCAGCTTAGCCGGGGTGTATGCGCTGCTGGCTTTAGGGCTGAATGTGCAGTGGGGCTATACCGGAATGCTCAATATCGGTATCGCTGCATTTTTTGCCGTCGGTGCCTATACCAGTGCCATTCTCACCTCGCCACCGACGGCGGTACCGGGTGGATTCGGCCTGCCGATTCCGGTCGGCCTGATCAGTGCTATGCTGGTTGCTGGGGTGCTGGCCTTGTTCATTGGTTTAATTACTTTGAACTTACGCACCGATTATCTTGCTATTGCCAGTATCGGGATTGCCGAAATTGTCCGCCTGTTTTTGAAAAACGAAGAATGGCTGACCAATGGGGTACGCGGAATGTCAGGTATTCCCAAGCCGTTTAGCGGTTTAGTCCCCGGTGCGGATGCCTTATTATTTCTAGGCGTTGTGGTCGCCTTAGTGCTGTTGGTGTATTGGGCCAATCAACGCGCTTACGGCTCGCCTTGGGGGCGGGTCTTGCGGGCAATTCGCGAGAAAGAAGTCGCGGCCAGCGCTATGGGTAAATACACCCTGTTGTTCCGCTTGCAAGCCTTTGTTTACGGCTCGTGCATTATGGGTCTGGCCGGTGCGGTGTACGCCCATTTTGTCGGCTTTATCAGTCCTGAAGCCTTTGACCCGCTGTTTGCGACATTTTTGGTCTGGGTGATGTTAATCGCCGGTGGCAGCGGTAATAACCGGGGGGCGATTCTCGGTGCTGTAGCGATTTGGACGGTCTGGTCGCTGACTGAATTTTTAACCACACGCATCGCAACCGAGCATTTCAGTCTCAGCCAACTGGCCGCAATGCGGGTGTTTATGATCGGCCTGTTGTTACAGGTTATTCTGTTGTTGCGACCCCAAGGCATTCTGCCCGAAGTGCCGCCTAAACCCATTCGTGATGCTGATAAATAGCTCAACGTGCATAACCCTGTCGGGCAACGCTGCGCTTTTGCCCGACCTACAACTGCTATGACAGCGATGATTCGTGAACCTAAATGTTTTTTTACCCAGAGAATTAAGCAGGAAGAACCATGCGTATTAATTTATTACGATCTATCGTTTTAACTGTAGCGTTACTGATCGGTCTGACCAGTACGGCTCAGGCACAAACCCGAGTGACGCTGAAATCAGCCGCATCGACCTCATCGTACTATGTGATGATGGTGCAATTGGCTGAAATGCTGCGAGTGGCCAGTGATGGAGCCATCCAACCCACGGTTGAAGAAAGCCAAGGTTCGGTGCAAAACGTCAAGGAAGCGGCGCGGCGTCCTGGTGCGTTTGTGTTCACCACGCCGCCGAGTCTGCTGGCCAGCGCCCGTGCCGGTACCGGCCAGTTCGAAGGCGAAACCGGCTATGACGGCATCCGCAGCCTGGCCGTGGTACCGTTCATCACCATCCATCTGGTTGTCGGTGCCAACACTGGCATTAACGATGTCAGCGATTTGGCCGGCAGAACCTTCATCCCCGGTGGCACCGGCACCTTCTGTGAAGGCCGAACCAAGTCAGTACTCGGTTTGCTCGGCGTGCTGGATGCCATGAATTTGGTCGATACCGAATTAAATAATGCCGCTCCTGCATTGCGCAACCGGCGTGTTGCCGGGTTTGCCACCTGTTCTTCGCACCCCGTGCCTTTATTGCAAGAATTGGCCACCACCACGCCGGTGACCATTCTCAGCCTCAGCGATGAGCAACGGGCGGCGATTATGGCCGAAGATCCCCTAGCCGGGCCGATCACCATTGCGGCCAATACCTATCCCGGTCAGACCGAACCGGTAGATACCGTCGCCGTACCCGTGGGGTTGTTCACCACCGAGAATATGGACGATGATACGGCCTACACCATTGTGCGCTCTTTCTGGGAGCAACGCGACCGACTGGCCGAAGAAAATGCGTGGTGGTCAGGGGTATCGCCGCAACTGGTGATGCTGATGAACACGCCGCTGCATCCCGGCGCCCTGCGTTACTATGAGGAAATCGGTCTGGATATTCCTGACAGCATGCGCTGATCGTAAGCCCCTAGCGCCGGTGCTGTTTTGGCAGCACGGCGCTCAGCTTTCCGCTCTCAATGGATGACCCTGCTTATGCTGTTTCGCAATCTTACCCTGTTTCATTACGCTCAACCGCTGATACCCGCCGACACCCTAGACGCCCAGTTGGCCAGCACGGCGTTTCATGCCTGTTTAAGTCAAGAACCGCGCAGCAGTGGCTGGGTGCCGCCGCTGGGGGCTGCTGCTACTGCTATGGTGCATGAAGTCATGAGCGCCCAGTTGTTGTGTTTGCAGACTGAGGAAAAAATTCTGCCCAGCAGCGTGATCCGTGATGCGTTGCAAGTGCGTATCGAGCAGATTGAAGCTCAGGAGCAGCGCCGGGTGCGCCGTCAGGAAAAAGACCGCCTCAAGGATGAAGTGCTGGTGGATTTAGTGCCACGTGCGTTCAGCCGTTATCGTCAGGATTACGCTTATTTTGAACCTTCAGCCGGGGGTTGGCTGCTGGTGGACGGTGCGGGAAAAGCCGTCGAGGCACTCACCACCCGTTTACGCAAAACTTTGGGGCAATTACCCATTACGCCATTGACCGTCAACGACGCCCCTGCCCTGGTAATGACTCGCTGGCTGCAAGAGGGGCGTTGTCCCGACGGACTCACGCTCGGTGAGGACTGTGAATTACGCGATGATGAGGGCGTGGTACGCTGCACAGGCCAGGACTTGCTCAGTGAGGAAATCCAAGGTCATTTAAGTGCCCATAAGCAGGTCACGCGCCTGAGTCTCATCTGGCAAGAACGCCTCAGTTTTATGTTGGGTGAAGACCTCACAGTGCGCCGGATCAAGTCGCTGGATACCGTGCGCGAACAGCTTGAAGAGTTTGACCTCGAAACCCCGCAAGCCCGGCTTGACGCCGAATTCGCTGTGATGGTGGGTGAACTGCGCGGGTTATTAGCCGAGCTGCCGGATTGGTTTGGTGGGGTGGCGCAGGGCTCTTCCGGATTTTAAATTAACCATTATTTTTATTGTCTGAAGGTAGCTGCCTACCTCACGCCGTTATGATGGCAAACCGGACGACAGGTTACGCAACACACTCAATACGTTCGGGGCACGACCTATAGTAAGCGTTCAGACCCCCTGCCTTAAGCGCCCTCTCCCTTTGGGAGAGGGTTGGGGTGAGGGGCTACTGCCGATGAGCGCTGAGCCAAGCATCCAAATCAGCAGCCGCCGTAAAATCCAGCAACGCCTCACCCAAATCTTCAAGCGGTTCCACCGGCAAGGCTCTCACCTGCTCTTGCTGAGCCTCGGTCAGCCCGCCAATA
>PWUP01000362.1 GCA_003562535.1 Gammaproteobacteria bacterium
ACCAGCCACGGTTGGCCTTAGGTCAGTGTCCAAACCTGCGCTACGGCCTCAGCGGTGAACGCTTGACCGGTTTCATCGGCGGCGGTACCTCGCTTGAGGTAATCAGTCTGGGCGGCTATGGAGGGTTGGGTCTACGGACAAGGCTTCGGCTTCGCGGGCAATGGCACGGGTGAGGCCGGAAAAAATAAACAAATGAGCAGGCACTAAGGCATACCAATACATCAAGCCCCATACCCCGGCAGGGTGCCAGAAACCGGTCGCGCGGATGCGAGTACCGTCACCTTCGGGGGTCAGTTCAAACTCTAGGACTCCCGAACCCGGTGCCCGCATACCAAAAAACAAGGTCAGCCGTCGCTGTGGCTGCATGCCAATCACGCGCCATGAATCAACGGTGTCGCCCACTCGTAGTTCGCTGGGATGGCGCCGACCATAATTTAAGCCCTGTCCCCCAACCAGCCAATCGATGACTTCGCGGATTTTCCACAGACTGTTCATGTAAAAATAACGATGATCGCCACCGATGCGGCTCAGGGTAGCCCAAACCGCTTCTGGGCTGGCTTGTGCTAGGGCGCTGCCCTCAGCATGTTTGGCATAGTATGCGTAGTCGGAACGATAATTGCGAAAGACAAACGCCCCTTCTGTCCACCGTGCGGCGACGGTGTGCAGCCGTTCAGCCTCAAAAGCTGCCTGGACTGATTCACGAAAATTCAACAATTTTTGCGGCACGAGCTGCTGGATTTCACGGTTATCGGCGGTAAAATCCTGACGCATGCCTTCAATCAGAGCACGCGCTACGGGCGTGGGCACCGAAGTGATCAGATGCAACCAATAAGACGACAGTTTGGGGGTCAACAGCGGTACGGGAATAATCCAAGGACGCCGGTGATTGGCCTCATCGGCTAAAATGCGCATCATATCCGCATAGCTCAGAGAATCTGGACCCGCCGCATCCAAAATTTTGCCTGCTGTATCAGGCAGGGTAGGGATACGGAGTAGATATTCCAGCAGATTATCCAAGGCAATGGGTGGGGAGTGGGCTAAAACCCAGCGAGGTGTGACCATCACGGGTAAGTGAAACACCAGATCGCGCATGACTTCAAACGCGGCTGAACCGGGGCCGACGATAATCCCAGCGCGAATTTCCGTGACAGGCACCGAGCCTGTGCGCAGTACATCGCCGGTTTGCCGCCGCGAGACGATGTGTTCGGTATTGGCTGAATCGGGTACTAATCCGCCCAGATAGACGATTCGTTTAACCTGAGCGGCGGCCGCAGCCTGGGCAAAATTTGCCGCTGCTTCACGATCAATCCGCCCGAAATCTTTACCTGCGGCCATGGAGTGGACAAGGTAATAGGCGATATCCACGCCGTCCAGTGCTGCGGGTAAGGTCTCAGGCCGAGTCGCATCAGCGGCCACACAATCCACGCTATCCCAACCGCGAGCGGCAAGCACCTCGGGCGAACGAGCCACCGCTCTCACGCGAGCACCAGATGCACACAGTCGAGGCACAAGATGAGTGCCAATGTAACCACTGGCACCAAAAACCAAGGTCAGTGGTGGGGTTGCCGAACTGAGACCGGCAGGCGACCGGTGGGCATCTTCTGGCATGTGATGAGCATCAAAACAGGTTATGGAAAAAAATCTTGCAGAACGATTGACGCAGTGCAGCATTTTACATATACTGCTATTCGACATCCATTAGGATGTTTCTCCTCCAAACTCCTCCTTTGGTGGTTAGTTGCCGAGGCGTCCTAGCCTCGGTTTTTTTATGCTTGCTTGTTGGGTATGAGTGACAAGCTAAGTACTATTCTAGCGCCTATGTAGTCCAAATGCACGAAAAATCGTTGTTGCACCGCAATATGCGTGTTTAACCGTTCAGCATTCTGTGACAAAAACCCGTAACGCTTGGTCTAAACAGTGAATACCTTGCTGTAATTCAGTGCTATTGATGGTCAGGGGGGGTAATAATCGCAACACATCGGTACCGGCTTGTAGCACCAACACGCCCTGATCGCGGCAGCAGTTCAACAGTCGAGCGATTTGACCTTGGTAGGCTTCAGCCAGTTGTGCGCCTAACATCAGACCCTGACCACGGATGGTTTGAAACACACCCAATTCGGCATTCATGGCCTCCAAAGCCTGGCGGAGTTGTTGCCCTTGATAGCCAATATGTTGGAGCATATGCGGGTCGTTGACTTTACGCAGCACCACTCGTGCGACGGCACAGGCCAGCGGATTGCCCCCAAATGTGGAGCCGTGGCTACCTAAGGCCAGTATCTCCGCCGCTTTCGGGCCGACCAGGGTGGCACCGATCGGCAGACCGCTGCCAAGTCCTTTGGCCAGACTCATGACATCTGGAGTTAACCCGGACTCCCACTCATGGGCAAACAAGCGCCCGGTACGCCCCATACCCGATTGAATTTCATCGACCATTAATAAGGCACCCACCCGATCACAGCACACGCGTAAGTGCTGTAAGAATCCTGGCTGGGTTGGAATAATGCCGCCCTCGCCCTGAATCGGTTCCACCAAAACCGCACAGGTTTGACCATCGATGGCCCGCTCAGCGGCGGCAAAATCATTAAACTCACAGTAGCGAAACCCATCAGGTAGCGGCTCAAACCCACTGTGGTATTTAGGTTGGGCCGTCGCTGTAACCGTGGCTAAGGTTCGCCCATGAAAGCCACCCACAAAGGTCACAATCTGGCGCTGTTGCGGAGCCAAATACTGGCTGGCGTAACGACGCGCCAGTTTAATCGCCGCTTCGTTGGCCTCAGCGCCGGAATTGCAAAAAAACACCCGCTCGGCAAAGCTGGCTTGCACCAGCTCAGCGGCTAGGCGTATGGCCGGTTCAGTATAATATAAATTACTGGTATGCCATAATTTATTTAGCTGCGCCTGCAAGGCAGCCACCAGATCGGGATCTTGGTGGCCTAGGGCACTGACCGCAATGCCGGCACCGAAATCAATGTAGGCTCGGCCTTCCAAGTCCCAGACCTGCGCCCCAAGCCCGCGCTCCAGCACGATGCCTTGGGGTTGATAATTGGGCGTAAAACAGGCTTGGCCTGTCATGATTAGATTGTGGCTGAGGGTATTAGTATCCATCGACAAGACTCATAGTTGATATATGCAGTATAACGCAATGCTCAACTTTTAAACCTCACGCAATGACTCAACGAGCAAAGCCCCCCTACGCGGTTGCTGTGCTGTCACGGCAAGACTTTATCACGCTGATGAGCGAGGGGCGGTGTAAGCGTTCAGCCCCTCTGCCTTAAGCTCCCTCTCCCTTTGGGAGAGGGTTGGGGTGAGGGGCTTTAGCCCTCTCCCCCATACATGGGGGAGAGGGGACTGAATGATTACGGGGCGGTGAGGTAGGTCACCGTAGTGTTCGTCTTACAGAACTGCCGAGTTACACGCGGTTAGCGTTCAGGCCAGTGGTCGGCCTGAATGCAGCACATACTGATCATGGATGCGCACTAAACGGGCGACTGCGGGTGATAACGGTTGTGTTTGCGAACCTACCAACTCACAGACGGCATAAGTACCACTATGCCGTTGGTAATCGGTCAGCCAGCGTTGGAAGTGCTGTTGCGCTGTAGCGGTCTCACGCGGGAACAGATTCGGCGGAGGTGAACTGTCACAGCGCCAAGGCTTGGGGGTTAAGCGGGCGCGGAAACTGTCTTGGGCGCGGCATAAGGTGACGTACAGCGGATCGCAATTCAGGGCATCAAACACCCGCTGAGTGGTTTCAGCCTTGGGCTCAAACTCCTGATTCACAATCATTACCCGATAACCACTGTGGGTCTGATAAATGCGTAAAGCATACTCTGGGTGAGCTTGTTGGAACTGGTCAATACGCGCCAACGTGAGTGATTGGTGCTGTGCTTGACGGCCGAATAGCGCCTTGAAACGAGCCATCAACCCCGGCGCTTGTTGATCAACATCGGCAATCAACAGCCGTGCAGTATTGAGCACCAAGGCTCCATAACGGTTGCGGGTAATTGCGCCCAGCAACTGCTGATCAGCATCGACAAGGGTTTCGATCAGTTCCTCACGACGCACACTGTTGGCATAGGCGTATTGATGCTGGCCTAGCCCACTACGGGTAAGCTGTTCCACCACTCGGCGTAACTTCTCCGCCGCGTGGTTTTGGGCATCAGCTAGGCTGGTATCAGAATATCCCCAGTGTTTTAAGGTGTAGGTTTCACCCTGTGGGTTTTGCGCGGTAGTAGACTGTGACGCCCAATAGCGGGGTATTTTCATGATGTGTTCATCAGACCGATTATCAAGAGTCGTTATCCTATCAGTAAATGCCGCCTGCTGAGCGAGCTAATTGCAAAACGGGTGCAACCTGCCGAGCGCGGAGTTCGCTTTAAGAGACATTCGCTGACTTTGCCACTGATTGACCCATTCTCTCTCCTAAGCCGCCAACGCCAGCCCGGCATGGTCATCATTAGCGGCTTGCTTTCCATACAGGCGCGTGAGCTCCTGATCGACAGAGAATGCCATGAACGGCTGTTTTTTGCTCCAGTCTGATCAACTTGCCACCGACCCATCCGGCGATGGTGCATCATATAGCGCGGCGCTTAGCGCGGGACATTGAACACACCCGCAACCACCGGGTCGCGCTGATTGTCATGGATGGGCTGTCCTTGGATCAGTGGGTCAGCGTGCGCCCGTTTATCCAACCGCAGGACGCCCATCGAGTGATGCGCGAATCCGCGACCTTTGCTTGGATTCCGACTTTGACCAGCGTTTCGCGGCAAGCGATTTTCGCGGGCAGACCGCCATTGTATTTTCCTGCCTCCATCTACTCGACCCACAATGAAGAAAAACTCTGGAAGCAGTTTTGGACCAGCTACGGGCTGGCGCGGCAGGATGTCGCCTATCAGCGTGGTCTGGGCGATGGTGATCCCTGCCGTATCCTCGACGATCTTATCCATCCCGGCAAAACTCGAGTGGTCGGCCTAGTGGTCGATAAGGTCGATAACATCATGCACGGCATGCAACTCGGCTCAGCCGGAATGCATAACCAGATCAAGCAATGGCGTCAGGGGGGATTTCTCGCCGCAATCATCACGCAACTGCTGGATTACGGCTATGAGGTCTGGCTGACAGCGGATCATGGCAATATTCAGTGCTATGGCCAAGGCCGACCGTCTGAAGGGTCAATTGCCGAAACCCGTGACGGGCGGGTTCGAGTGTATCCCACACCCGGACTTCGTGCGGAAATCGCGGCACGTTTGCCGTTTGCCCACCCACGAGTGGCCGCCGGTCGGCTTACCATCCGATTATTACCCATTGGTGGCCAGTGGCTGCGATGCTTTCGTCAATTCAGGCCAAACCGTGGCACCCACCCGTCTCATCTTTGGAACCGATCACATAGAATGGGCTGGAGCGAGCGCGTTGCCAGTCCTCGCGCCATTGATCGAGTGAATCATAGCCGTTCGCATCCAGAGCAAACTGGGCGCGAAACCGCTTGCGGCTGCCAAAACACAGGCGCACCACATCCGCCTCACGGTCCGCCTTCAGTTGTGCTAAACGATCACGCAGCATGGTGAGCCGACGTTGCTTGTGATGGCGCTTGTTGAGCAGACGCTTTTTGCGTTCTGCACACGCCTCACGGGCAATGTGATCGTTGAGGCGTTTGATGACCTTCTCGGCCTTGTTGATGCGTTCCTCAGCGGCGTTAATCAATCCATCGCGGCGCT
>PWUP01000030.1 GCA_003562535.1 Gammaproteobacteria bacterium
AAATCAGTGAACTTGAGAAGCAACAAAAACAACAGGCTCAGGCTAACAAGGAAACTCAGGAGGAAAACGAGTTATTGCTAGCGCAGTTGCATCAGGTTCAAGAAGAACTGGAACAGTATTATTTACAATACCAAGCATTGCAGCAACAGCCCGTGTCTCCTGCGTCGGAACCGCAAGCAGCATCCCAAACGACTCAAACGGTAACGTCTACACCCAAACGCTCTTGGCGACAACTAACAAAGCCATGGCAAAGCAAATCGGCTCGGCGGATTGCACGGTATAAGCAGATTATTGCAAACTCCGGATTGTTTGATCAGCAGTGGTATTTACAACATTATCCTGATGTGGCCGCTGCAGGTTGGGATCCAATAGAGCATTATTTGCGCCATGGGGTGGTGGATGGTCGCAATCCTTCGCCTTACTTTAATACACGCTATTACGTCGATAGTAATCCCGATCTCGCTGGCTCCACCATGCCGCCTTTAATACACTACATCAACCATGGACAGGCCGAAGGCCGCCGCCCGACACCCTGATGGATACCACTGTGACTCGTTCAGTAACTCCCCCTAGCCATCCGTTGCCCGCTAACCTGCATACTCTGGTTCATCTTGGTGCGGGTCGCTGTCGCGAACTCGATACCTATTTGACCCAACCACTACAGCGCTTAGTATTGCTTGAAGCCGATCCCCAATTGGCCGCTGCGCTACGCACCCGCATTGCTGCAACGCCAACTGCTCCAGAGCAGGAAACGGCCTCTATCCAAGTGCTCAACACCGCTGTCGCCGGTCAAGCAGGAACCCACAGTTTTTACCGCTATAATCTACCCGATGTAAGTAGCTTACATGCTGCTACTGGCCTATTGGCTTTGTTTCCTGGCCTAAAAACGGTACAGCAGTTTACCGTAGATACCGTTAACCCAGCGGAGCTTGTGGAACCTTTGGCGCTTGACGCCGAGCAGGACCATAGCCTAGTTATCGATGTGCCCGGCGAAGAATATCCGATCCTGCAAGCGCTCGAACAGGCTGAGCAGTTACATCGGTTTTGCTGGTTGCAATTGTATTGTGGTCGTGAAGCCCTATATGAAAACAGTGTACCTGCTCAGGACATTGTGCACTGGCTCGGGGAACAAGGATTTGATGTTATCGCAGAAGATAGCCGCCACGATCCAGATCGACCCTGCTGGACGTTGCAGCGCAATAATTTGGCACTGCGTAATCGATTATTGCGTCAGCAGGTGGCTACAATTCAAAGGCAACTCTCTGCGTCACAACAACAGATAGCAGCGCTTAGTGAAGAACGAGAGGTCCAAGCTGAACAGATCAGTACGCTTAAGCAGCAGTTGCAAGATTATCAAAAAAACAAAAAAGAATTGATTGCGCAACGAGATGAGCACATCAAAACCGGTGAGCAATTACAGAAAACGCTTGCTGAACTCACTAAGGAACGTGACACCGCCCGCCAGCAGGTGAAAACCCATCAAGCGGAGATCGACAAGCACACGCAACGCATTAAGTCGCTCGAAGCCCAGCGCCATGAACACGAACAGCATATAGCTCAGGACAAGCAAACGCTTGCTGAACTCACTAAGGAACGTGACATCGCCCGCCAGCAGGTGAAAACCCATCAGGCGGAGATCGACAAGCACAAACAAGCAGCTCAAGACCAGCAACAGCGCATAAAAGCGCTCGAAGCGCAGTGTCGCGAGTGGGAACAGCGGCACACATTGATTCAAGAAGAAATGTTGAAGGCAGAAGCCCAGATCGACTTGATTAAAGAGATGTGGTTACGCGACCAGGACAGCTAAAGTGAGGTCTTATTGGGCGAAACGGCGTCACCGATTATGGGAAAAATGGGAAGCCTATCGTGCCTCGGCTTATTTTGACGCAGATTGGTATCTACAGACATATCCCGATGTGGCGGTGGCGGGTATCGATGCATGGCGGCACTTTGATCGTCATGGGCGCTATGAGGGCAGAGTACCCTGTGCTGCCCATGCTGCCATCTGGCTGGAGCGAGACCCTGAACAACCCACATTAGGCCAGTTGTCCACCTTACTGCAGCAGGGTAACCGCAAGACCATCAATTATGCAGCGTGGACATTAGGGCGCTGGTTTGCAGTCGATCATGAATGGTCGCGTGTACACGACAATATGCAATACTATCGATTTGGCAGCGATCCGCATGCGCCGCTACGCTCAGATTTAATGCCCGCCATGCTGTGGGTGGATGCGCTACGTCTGACTGGTCGAACCCAACAGGCGCAGCAGTTTATCGAAAACCTGCCTGCCGCCTACACGACTACAGAAACAGCGCTGGCTCAGGTTAATCTGTTACGCGGCGTTGTAGAGAGTCAAGCTTGGTTAGCACCGCTCAATGACATTTATCGGACTCATGGGCTGCTGGAATTGACACTAGAAGATCATGCCGCTGTCAGTCTGGATCAACTCACAACGGTGCAGCCACCTGAGCACCTCGGTGAGTGTAGCACCGATCCCTTAGTAAGCATTATTATCCCCGCTTACAATGCGGGTCGTACCTTGGCTACTGCAATCGGCAGCCTGCAGCGACAAACGTGGCAACATGTGGAGATCATCGTGGTGGATGATGCCTCTAGTGATGACACAGTGGCCATCGTCACCGCACTCAGCACAGCCGATCCGAGAATTCGCCTGATTACACAAGACCAGAATAGGGGCGCTTATGCCACTCGCAATGTAGGGTTAAGACATGCCCGAGGCGATTTCATCACGGTACATGACAGTGACGATTGGTCACATCCGCAAAAAATCCATAAGCAATTGGAAACACTGATGGCTCATCCTAAGCAACCGGCTTGTTTATCACATTGGGTGCGGGTATCCACCGAGCTGGAGTTCGGCAGTTGGCAAACCCATGTTGGTTGGGCAGGGTGGTGCCATCGCAATACCTCGTCGTTGATGTTTAGGCGTGAGGTCTTTAATACGCTGGGGTATTGGGATCGGGTCAGTTGTAATGCCGATACAGAATACTGTGAACGTATCCGTCGTGTTTTTGGTGCCCAAGCTGTGCAAGAAGTACTGCCCGGTGTACCGCTGGCATTAGGGCGTACTCATCCGGGTTCCTTAACTCGGCAGTCGGCTACCAGTATTTTTTCCATCTTTGGCGGTTTTCGTCAGGACTACGAGCAAGCTTATCGGGCTTGGCATGGCCAAAGCCACGATATGCGCTGTTTGTACTTACCAGAACACCCCCAGCAACGCCCCTTTCCAGCACCTGAAGCGATGGTGCTTAAGCCCAAAGTTATGGGCCATAGTTGAGTCTGTTGCAAGTGAGTAATTAGAGAACACCCATGCACTATCAAACATTTCCCGACCAACGGGGAGGGTCTAAATCAGCAGATAAACTAGCGGCTTTGCGTTTACCTGATTTGTCGGGAAAGCGGTTCCTCGATTTAGGCTGTAATGAGGGTTATTTTTGCGGCTATGCACAGTTTGCGGGTGCTGCCGAAGTCATTGGTATTGACCGCTCGGCGGAGGCAATCCATAAAGCACAGCGGCGATTTCCAGATTGCCAGTTTGTGCAACAAAACTGGGAAACACTGCCGGACAAGAAATTTGATGTCGTGTTACTGGCCTCGGCTTTGCACTATGCATCGAATCAGGAAGACTTCATTCACCGCTTAATGCAAATTTTACAGCCTGATGGGGTATTGGTCTTGGAAATTGGGATGGCTCCAGGCAGTCAGGATGCCTGGGTTTCGGTCAGTCGCTCGATTGATCAGCGTTTATTCCCAACACGCAAAAAATTGATGACGGTACTCAAACCTTATGCGTGGAAAATCATTGGCTATAGTGTAAAGCAGGCTGGTGATCCGTTACAACGTTATGTTGTACACGTACAGCCTAAAAAACCTTTTATTTATCTACTGCTCAGCAAGCCAGGAACCGGCAAAACCACTATTGCCCGTAGCTTATTTAGCCACCAATCCAAAATTCAATTAATATCAGGTGATCATACCTATCGCATGGTGAAGCTTGGCAAGTTAACCGCACCAACCGAGTTACATGCCGTGATTGCCCAGTGCGCCCGCAAAGTGGATAGTAATGATGATACTGATCGTGTTTTTGACTGCGCCGAGGTCATTAGACAGGTAATTGCTAAAGGGCTATTGCCGGTTCTCGTGGATTTTTGGGCCAGTCGCTTGAAACATAAGGATGCTGCTGTTGATTCCTTTGTGCCGGAGGAATATCATGAAATGGTATGCCAATTATTTGAAAAAAAAGGATATATTCCTGTGTTGTTAAGCTGGCGTATTCACACCAGTATGTCATCAGCCTCAGATTCCCATAATCAAGTGGCACAGTATGAGAAGTATTTAGCCACACAACCCCCCAATATTAATACCCATCGATATGTGCATATCCAACGAGTTAGACGCGGTAAAACGGGAGTGCGCTGGCATTTGGATTATCCGGTTCATGGTGAGCCATACGTGGGCGATCAGCCGTTGCGCATAGGTGGTTGGGCGGTGCCAAGGACCACATTACCTCAAACCCCACTGCAATTGTTTATACGCCAAGGTAGTAAAGTCACAAAGCAGGTTTTTAATCGCCGTCGCCGAGATGTATTACTGGCTTGTTTCAAAACCACCGAACATATGCCCGCAGGGTTTGCGGATTGCCCAGTGGGTTTTAAAGTAGACTTACAACCAGAATGGTTGCAACAAGGGGTGACTGTCGGCGTGATTGTGGACGAAGTAGACATTCCATTAGCAAAGATATCCCTAAGACGCAACTCGTATCCCCGTTCTGCGGCATACGCACTTATAAATTGGTGGCGGCGTATTTTATTGCGCTATCAATCTTAGTGGTTTCGGACAATGGCTAAGAGCAAATAATCAAGGTCGTTGGATTCCAGCAGTTCCTGGCGGAATGACGCGATGCCTTCTGGACTTTTACAGCTTGCAACGTATACCGTGTACCTTTAACCTCGAATCTCGAACTGGCCTTACAATTATCGGATCATGCCCCCCACGCGCCGCAAACTGCCCATTGGTATCCAAACCTTTAGCGAGATTCGCAACGAAGACCATTATTACGTTGATAAAACCGGTTTCGTACAACGCTTGATCGAGCAAGGGAAATACTACTTCCTCTCCCGCCCACGGCGGTTTGGCAAATCGCTGTTGGTCGATACGTTGAAAGAGTTGTTTGAGGGCAACGAGCCGTTATTTCGTGGTTTGCACATCCATGACCACTGGGACTGGCAGACCCGTTATCCGGTGGTAAGGTTAAGCTTTGCCGATGGGGTATTGCACAGCCGCGCTGAGTTGGACGCTAAGATCAATGAATTACTGACCGATCAGGAAACCCGTCTGGGAGTGCGCAGTCCGCATCAGAGCATTTCTGGGCGATTTCATGGTTTGATCCAGGCCGCTCATGCCCACACCGGTCAACGGGTGGTTGTCCTCGTTGACGAATACGACAAGCCGATTTTGGACAATATCACCGATACGGACATTTCTGAGGTAGTGGTGTCGTTCATAGGGTGATGATAGCGTGTTTTGGGGATGTGGAGCAGATCCAACCCCAACCACGGGCTTGCTGTGAATCCTGCTCATGGTTATACTGGTGTAACCATGAGAATCGTTATTGACACATCGGTTTTAGTTGCCGCCGCACGTTCCAGGCAAGGTGCCAGTTTCG
>PWUP01000337.1 GCA_003562535.1 Gammaproteobacteria bacterium
ATGTTGCGCATAGGTTAAAAAGGCATCGCTGAGTAATAACTCCATATCGGCAAGCTGGCGCACCGTGGGTTCATAAGCAATGCGCAGACTCCGTAAATGCTGCTGCAATTCCGCACGGTGATAATCTGCAGGTCGTAAACCGTCTTGACTGGCATTAGCCAAGGTGGTCAATAATTGCTCAACCAATGATCCCGGGCGTCCGCGTTCGTCCAGCCAAACCGGTTTATAGGCACGGCTTTGGTAAAACACTCTCAGCCAATGAGATGAGTGCAGGGTGACTGGGCCTGTGTGCAGCACGTCGTCAGAATCACTGAGCCGTTCTCGCAGGTCAGTCACCAAAGCGCGCACCAATGGCCCGGCATCGGAGCGTTGGCCGGGCTGTAATGTCCCGTTATGAGCCGCCGCTAGGTAAATAGATGGGGACTCCGACTCAGTTGCAACCGCAACCGAGGGGATCGTCAGCACCAATGCTAAACTGAGCCATACGCCATTATGCATCATCATCATCAGTAAACCTTGTTATTTTGCGCCAGTACGTTAACCGACATTATTTTAAATGGGTAGCAAAAAAGCAACTAGGTTGTTTTTTTACTACTCAGCACCGTTTGGCATACCAACGCTGCCGCTAATAAGCGTTCTTCTTGATGAGGTGCCGCCATCAGCATCAGCCCCACCGGCAACCCATCAGCATCCAGACCGGCAGGCAAGGTTATCGCACACAGACCCAAATAATTCGCTACACAGGTATGACTGAGACACGCAAAATTTTTGGGTCGGTACGTTTCCAAAGAGTTGAGTTCAGCAATCAGCGGCGGTTGGATCGGTACGGTGGGTGCGGCAATCACATCAACGCTGGCAAACCGCGCTTGTGCCGCTGCACCCAACTGCTCATGGCGTTTTAACCTCTTTAGGTACTCCCGAGCACTGATGGTTCCGCCATCAGCAATCCGCGAGCTGATGATCGGATCCAGCACCGAGCGCCACTCAGGCAACTCGGCCTCGATGAACGCATCGCATTCAGCCGCCACCACGCTGCCGATGTGTAATAACTGCTGGGCCTGTTCGGCCTCGGGAAATGCACAGTCGCTGACGCGCAGCCCAGCGTTAGCCAGTTGATCCAATGCGTCCCGCACCACGGTGGCCACTGTTGCGTCACAGTGTGACCAAAAGGGAGCGCCAGCCACTCCAATACGCACATCGGTCGGCACCCAATGAGCGTATTGGGCATTAAACCTGTGTGGATCACCCCATGCAGGGTCTAAAGCAGCAAATCCATACGCCACATCGGCTACGCTGCGAGCGAGTAAGCCGGGCGTGTCTAATGTTGTACTCAGGGGGACGATGCCCGTCGTAGACCACCTTCCGGCGGTCATTTTCAGACCCACACTACTGGTAAAACTCGCCGGAATGCGCACTGACCCCGCCGTGTCGGTACCCAAGGCCAGCAATGCGCTGCCTTCCTGCACCGACACCCCAGCCCCAGAACTCGACCCTCCGGGGGCGCGATGCTGGGTCATATCCCACGGGTTGCGTGGTGTGCCATGATGGTGATTGAGGCCGACGCCTCCAAAGGCTAATTCAACGGCTTGGGTTTTGCCGGTAATCACGGCTAATTGACGGCGAAGCGCTCGAATCAGCCAGCCTTCTTGCTGCCAACGGGCTGGCAATTCACGCACGGTACCCGCGTAAACCGGCAACCCCGCCACCCCAAAATGGTCTTTAACGGCAATCGGCATACCGGTCAGTGGTCCGGGTCGGCAACCTGCCGCTAAAGCAGCATCGGCTGCCGCCGCTTGACGCCGAGCAAACTCCGGTGCCCAGGCAATATAAGCGTTCAGCTCCGGTCGGTGACACGCGATAGCCGCCTCGGTTAACTCGGTAGCACAGGTTTGCCCCTCCGCCAAGGCGGCGGCGATGGTTGCAAGCGGTGGGTTATAGTGAGTCATGGTGACGGATAGCGTGTTTAAGCACAGTTAATAAGTGACTATGATACCATTTCACGTCGTAGTTTAAGAAACCGGCTAGGCTATTTTTACGGGTCTGGTCATCCGAGCGAACAGCCATTAGGGGCTTAGCGATTGAACCTTATCGCATGAATCTATTCATTCAATTCGTTATTCTGCTTCTCGCCCTACTCGCCGCGCCGTTATCCTTCAGCCAAACGGTCTTGGTGGACACTGCGGCTGATCTGCGCCAGGCGCTGCGCAACGCCGAGGCCGGTCGGGTCATCGAAATCTTGCCAGGGGACTATTTTCTGCCCAGTCTCACTCTGCGCAACCACGGTGATGCCGATGCGCCCATCGTCGTTCAAGCAGCAGTTCCAGGTACGGTGACGCTGTGGTCGCGGCATACCACGCTGCTAAAACTCTATGGTGCCCACTGGCAGATTAAACACATCGATTTTCAGGGCAATAGCACTGCCAATCATGCCCTGCATATTGTGCAAGGAGCGGATGCCGTCGTGGTCGAAGGCAACCGCTTTCAGAATTTTCACGCCGCCATCAAAGCCAATGGCGAGGGCAATCCACGGCAGTTTCCCGATAATGTGCGTATTATCCGTAATATATTCATCAATGACACTCCACGCGATACGCATTGGCCAGTAGTCCCCATCGACATCATCGGCGGGCGCAACTGGGACATCAGTGAAAATTTTATTGCCGATATCGCCCATGCTCCACAGCGTCAGGGGCGGAATACCTCGGCGGCGTTTGTCAAAGGTGGGGCTTACGGTGCCACCTTCGACCGCAATCTAGTGATCTGCGAATGGCGCCACCACGGCGGCCAGCGGGTGGGGCTGTCGTTAGGCGGTGGCGGCACGCGCTCAGGGGCTTTTGACCGTCGTGGCATGGAACACTGTGGCAGCGGTGACTGCCCAGAAACCCGCGCCAGTCGTATGACCAATAATATTATTCTCAATTGCCCAGAAGAACCAGGTATTTATCTCAATAACGCCAGCGATTCCTTGATTGCTAATAATACCGTCTATAACGCCTTTGGAATTCAAGCCCGCTTCCCACACACCCAGGCCGAGGTGGTTGATAATCTGCTCAGCGGTACGGTCTGGGAACGCCACGACGGCCAAGTGAACGGCCAGAATAATGTCACCACCGGCTGGTTCGATTCGGCCAATTATCTCCCCGGATTGAAACGCCTTGTGACCGTGCCAGTGGCCGAGCATCGTATCATCTACTCTGAATGGTTCGACCGACTGATTCGCCGCCTGTCGGCTTTGCTGATCGCCCTGTTAGACTGGCTGGCTGAGACTGTTATCGGTAAGGGCTTAAGCCGGTTTGATCAGTGGTTTTTAGCTCCCGAATGGGGCGATTTACGCTTGCTGCGCGATGACCGGATCATTGCCCAAGGCTCACTCACGCCCCAAGTCAGCCATGATTTCTGCGGTCAGCGGCGCGGCAGTCCCAGTGACATCGGTGCTATTGACTATAAATCCGGGGAGTGTGATCTGCACAGCGAATTAGTCCGCCGTCATGGCGCCCTGTTCACAGCGTTGACAGAACCAACCCAGAGCGCTGACACCGCCACGCAGTATCTTTCACCAGCACGGCTTAGCGTCCCCCCACCGCCACTGCGGATTGTCTATGCCGATCCCAGTGATTACCAACAAAAGGCTCGAGATCTGCAAGCCGGTGACTGGCTGCAACTCGCACCTGGGGAATACCCTGAATCCCTACGTCTGCATCGTCTGCGGGGCACTGCCGAACACCCGATTGTGATCTCCGGTCCACCACAAGGCGAACCGGCAGTGCTGGTGGGGCGGCGTGGACGCAATACCATCAGTCTGATTGATGCCGCCCATATCGTGATCCGTCATCTGACTCTAGACGGTCGCCAGCATAATATCGCGGGTGTGGTCGCCGAGGCCGACGGCCATTATGCTCACGACATCACGATTGAGCATCTGCGCATCCATAATTACGACGGTTCTCAGGGCAACTCGGGCATCTCTACCCGTGTCCCGGCTTGGAATTGGGTCATCCGCCACAATGAAATCCGCGATGTCGGTACGGGGCTGTATTTAGGTCGCCCCGATGGTTCAGGGCCATTTATCAACGGCCTATTAGAGCATAATACTATTGTGGCTACAATGGGTTATAATGCCCAAATCAAACATCAAACTGTGCGTGATCGTCTGCCCGGCATGCCCACCGCGCCCCAGCAGACCATCATCCGTTACAACGTCTTCAGCAAAGCCGAACGCGCCAGTAGCGGTGCTCAAGCCCGTCCGAATCTGCTGCTCGGTCATTGGCCGCCCCAAGGGCCGGGCGAACACGACCGTTATCTGGTCTATGCGAATTTATTTTATGAGAACCCGCATGAACGACTGTTTCAAGGTGAAGGCCATCTGGCGCTGTACAATAATCTGTTCATCAACCGCCGTGGTGAGGGTGTAATCGTATTACGCCATAATCATCTGCCCAAAAATATAGCGATTGTGCAGAACACCGTGGTGGCCGCAGGTTTTGGCATCCGCATTGATCAACCGGATCGGGAGTATCAACAGCGTGTGATCGGCAATGCGGTATTTGCCGAGCCGCCTTTGGTGCTGCCGCGCCGGGTTGAACAGCGCGATAATTACACGGCTGACTTCGACGCTGCGAGTACACGACTGGCTAATCCCGATGGTGACGTAGCCAGTTTGGATATGTACCCGCAAACCGGAGCTTTGCAGGGTCGCGATGATTTTGGGTGGATGCTCGATCTACCAGATCTAGATCGGGATTATAACCAGCGCCCCCGTCAACCGGGGTGGTATGGGGCTTATGCCAGCGGCGATCCGGTTAATCCGGGGCGTTTGCAGGGTATCGAGTCGAGTTCTATGTATTGAAAATTAATATTTTTAGGTAATCAGTTTTTATGCAAATCACTACAGTTTCCAGCGAATGCCACGGTAATAAGGTCTGGCACAAACCCAAGGATTACCGTTTCGCAGCACAAATGGCGTGGCTGCCATTAACCGCAGCAGAAATGCCCAAAGCGGCATTAGCCGCTCCCATTGGATTTATGCTTACCGAACAAGGTTTTACGCCCATATTATGTAACTTCTCAATAAGTCACGGCACGCCACCGGTAGGCGAAGCCCGTTGGCGCACAATATCGGGCAATGGCGGGATGGCCCCCACCTGCCCAATGCGGTCGTTGAGATAGCCCCAGAAGGAAATGCCGAGCTTGCGACAAGTTTTCTTCAGACTAGCAAAGGTGTCGCGGCAACGGCGTCCCAGTTCGCTACGGGTTCCTCCGCTGATCTTGCGCCATTTGACGTAGCCGCGGATGTCGTTCTCGCTGCCGTTGGTGTGCAACGGGATATCAGGGCGCAAAAGCACGAGAAGCAGTTCTTCTTGGTGGCTCTTGATGCGCTTCACGAGTGCATTGAGTGTAGCCCAGGAGGTCTTCTGGGTAAACAGTGCCTCGAAGCGTGCGACCAAGCCGTCTATGGCTTCGGGATCGGGATTGCACTGGTAAGCCTTAAGGTCGGCGTAGAGCGTCCATAGTTCATCGCGTACCCGCTGCTGATCCTCGCGGTGGCCATCATTCAGCGGGATCAGTTTGTGGATGAGGCGTTCAGCATGCACCCAACACAGGGCATGGAGCAGGATGGCGAACTGACCCGCGCCATCGCTGACAATGACCAGATCGCGTGAGAGTCCTTTGGCCA
>PWUP01000180.1 GCA_003562535.1 Gammaproteobacteria bacterium
CCAGCCAGGAACCGGACATTATTCGCCATCCGGGAGCTATTTTTTCCCAGCCGGGCTTACTCTGGTATTACGGTTTTGGCGGTGAAACGCTGAAAACCTACGACAGCATGCAGCGTGAGGGTATTCCCCACAAGACCCAATTATTTTCGACGGTCTGCTCTAATAAGCGCCAACGCCATACTCTGCACAGCCAGCGTTACCGCTTCACCCAGCGCTTACAGCAGGCGGTGCCAGAACTGGATCGCTTTGGTCATGGAGTGCGCCCCATGCGGGACAAAGCCGAGGCGCTGGATGCCTATCGTTACCATCTGGCGATTGAAAATCATATTGCCCCGCATCATCTGACCGAAAAACTCACGGATGCGTTTCTTGCTGGTACCTTGCCGTTTTATATCGGCTGTCCGAATGCCGCTGATTATTTTCCGGCCGAGAGCTTTATTCCCCTAGATCTCTATGACTACCCCGCCGCCGTGGCGCGTATTCGCCAGGCGCTGGATGCCGACGAATACACCCAGCGCTTACCGGCCATTGTTGAGGCGCGCCGCCGAGTGTTGGAAGAGCATAATTTATTTGCCGTGCTGGCGCGGATTATCCAGGCCGCCGGCTCGCCGCAATCGGGGTCGGGTGGGGTGATCCGCAGTCGTCGCGCTTATTGGCGGCAGCACCCGACCGATCGCTTGGCTGGCCTGGTCGTTAAAGGCCGCCTGCGACTCAGCGGCTGGTGGCAGACGCTGAGCCGATGATGCAGTAGGGGCAGTTCGCGAACCGCCCCTACACAATGATCATCGATCATCAGGGCGAACCAACAGTGATACCGTGTAGCCCATCGGCCATCCTATGATGTCGGGCAACGCTGCGCTTTTGCCCGACCTACTGTTTTGGTTCACTTTCTCGGCTCAACCGAGCAATGGTTTGATCGCCACGGGCGGCTAAATCATCTAGACGTTCAATCTGTGCATCCAGTTTTGGTAACGCTTCGCGACGATAGCGCGACACTTCATCAATCGCGCCCAGCACATCCTCGAAGGCCGCTTCCAGTTGTTCCATATCCAGCATGGTCGAGGCCGAGCGGGTTTGAATTTCCACCCCCTGGCTGCGCAGCGCCTTAGCCGTACCGGCGATCAGATCTGAGGTAGTGGTGTTCAGCGATTCGATTTGATCCAGCACCAGGCGTTGATTAGCCAGCGCCAAGGCCGTGCTGACCGCGACGGTTAAGGCCGATACCGTGACATTCAGCGCCCGATCCACCCCACGGATCAATTCACGATTATTGCGAATAATCACTTCCAGCGCCAAAACGCCTTGCTGGCTGACCGCAAGCTGCTGTTGCAAATCGACGATGCGCTGCCGCAGTGGAAACAGCAATTCCTGTTCGATAAAAGCCTGCCGTTCTGAATCCTCGGTGCCGGTGTCCAGCGTGGCAACCAAGCGCTCGTCAATCAGCCGCCCCAGCTCAATCTGCCGTTGCAACTGGCGGCTCAGGGTGTGCAGCAGCGCTTGATCATCGCTGAGGGTGAGATTATCGCGGCGCAAACGGTCACGACCGGCCTCAAGATCGTGGATGATGGCATCGATGGCCGCTTGGGCACTCTCAAATTTATTAAAATACCGCTGCAAGCGGGTGCCGACACCGGGGATCAAGGATAAAGCCCGCGCTATCCTACGCTCGGATAAATCATGGTGGCGTGGGTCTAGGGATTGCATTTTGCCGCGCAGTTCAAGCAGCGACTTGGCGACCGGCCCGCCGTCATCGCCCTGATGCGCCAGTTGGCGAATCGGGGTTTGTAACAGGGCGCTGCGTTGCGCCGCCTGACGCTGGATTTCCAGACCCATGCTGTCAATGGCCTGGCGTTGCTGGTTGGCATGGTCAGCGCTTAATGCCAGGGTATCGCGCACAAAAGCGTCTGCCATCTCAGCTAATTCGGGATCGCTGGCCGGAGCCGTTGCAACGACTTCGCGCTCGAGGTCTTCAAGCGGCGGTAGCGACAGGTTTAGGCTAGAACTGGGTGGGGTAGTGGGTTTGATATCAGTCACAATAGTATCCATCGTCTCGGTTAGGTCAATCATCACGCCCATAAGACGGTACCCGTTCACTGAAGCGGCGTAAATCATGCAGCGCCTGATCGGCAGCGACTGAGGCTTGGGGGCGCGCAGTTTCAATCGCCGATACCGCCACAGCGGTATCATCCAGTGCCGTCAAGGCCGCTTCGATACGGCCCGCCAGTTCCCGCAGCCGTTGTTCCGTCGTCGTCACCAAATCCAGCCGCCGTTGTAAGGCATCGCGTTCCTCAGTCGCTAAACGCTCCCCTTCACGGCTGAGGCGGCGGCGGACAAACTCAGCGTCAATGCTCAGAGTACCATGAGCCAGCGAAGCCATGGTGTGTAAATCATCGACCGCACTGCGACATACTTGCATGACTAGGGTTATGGCGCGTTCAAAAGTCATTTCTTGCGGATCAAATTTACTGGCAATGACCGCATTGACATGGCGATAACGGGTATAAATCCGGTCAGCGGCTAAAGCCAGATCGGGGCGTTGTGCCGTGAGCAAGCGTTGTTTGCTGGCACACAGCGCCAGCACAATCTCATCAGCATCCGCTGGGGGATGTTGGGGATTGAGGGTGTGCAGCCCGGCTTCTTGTTGGTGACGGTTTTTAGCCGCTCGGCGTTTGGCGGCGGCGCGTTGGCGTTGTGCTTGGCGCTGGCGGCGCGTTTGAGTGGTTTGCCAGCCTGACCAGCGCCGTTCTACATACAGGCTAATGGGTATGGCCAGCAGCCCGACCAGCCAGCCGAACAGGCTGGGATTAAATCCACCCCCGAACAGGCCGCCGAATAGGGATAGAATCAATAGCACCACTGAAATAAACGGCAACATCAGCCCATAACGCACCACGACCTGCCAACGGCGAGGAGGATCATACGGCAAGGCGAGACGTGGATTCAGCATACCGATGACCAACCACGGCGTGCAGGTAATCAGCAGTCCGTAGGCAAAACCTTGTAAAAAGCTAAACATAGCGATTGTAATACTAAGCGTCTGCAAATAAGCGTGGGCATCATAGTACAATACCCACGCCACAATCTGGGGTGGCGATGTCATGTACCTATTGAAAAAGGCTAACCGTCTTGTATCGCTTAATCGGATTGTTAATGTTGTGGCTGGCCGTTGCGGTTCATGCTCAAGCCGATAGCCGCTGGTTATTGGTCGATACCCAGACACGGGTATTGAGTGTAATGGAAGCCGATCAGCCGTTAGCGCATTTTGAGGGCCTGGCATTCGGCGTAGCCGGTGTGGGTATGAAACAGCGCTACGGTGACGGTGTGACCCCGCTGGGCACCTTTCGCCTGGGTTGGATTAACCGCTCCAGTCGCTTTGAGTTATTCTTCGGACTGGATTATCCCAACCGCGAACATGCCGCATTGGCCCTGCAAGCAGGGCGCATCGATCAGCTCACCCATGACCGGATTCTCAGTGCCTTGGACGCGAGCCGAACACCGCCGCAAACTACGCCCCTAGGGGGTGCCATCGGGATTCATGGCATTGGCTTAGGCGATCCGTATGTGCATCGTATTTTCAACTGGACGGACGGCTGTATTGCGATGACCAATGCGCAAATTCGTGCCCTTGACCCTTGGATTCACATTGGTATGACGGTGGTTGTACGTTGATCTTGACCGCAGGGCGCTGAGTCACTAATTTAATGCAGTGGCATTTACTCACTTATATGGGGAATCAGCATGAAACGTACACTGTGGATGATGGCAGGGGGTGTGGTGGTGGTCGGGTTACTGGCGGGCTGCGCGACCAATAAAGATCTGGCGGAAGTGCGGCAAATTGCCGAGCAGGCTCGTGCGGATGCAGCAGCCGCACAACAAGCCGCCAATGAGGCGCAGGCAACGGCCAATCAGGCCATGCAGATGAGTCGGGACACCGACGAGCGGGTTAATCGGATGTTTCAGCGTTCGATGTTGAAATAGTGAGCAAGCATTTTATAAATTAACCTTGTCATTCCGCTAATCGCTGGCGGAATGACGCTAGAGTGTTCGCTAAGAATAAAAATTATTAAATACTATCATTATGATTGCGGCAATGACTAATCCGGGCAGCATATTTGCTACACGCAGTTTTATGATCTCTAACAGATTCATACCTATCGCCATAATCATCAATCCCCCAACGGCGCGTATCTCATAGATCACGGCAGGTGTTAACAGCTCAGCGAGGCTGCTGGCTAGCAGTGCAATGCTGCCCTGATAAATGAACACAACTGGTGCGGATAATGCGATACCAATGCCCATGGTCGAGGCAAAAATGATGGCAGAGAAGCCATCAAGCAGCGACTTTGTGTACAAAATATCGTGATTATCGTGTAGGCCACTGTCTAATGATCCAACAATCGCCATTGATCCAACACAATAGATGATGGTGGCAAATACAAACCCTTTGGCCAGTCGGCCATCACCATAAGCGCTGTTTTTTGTGACCAGCCGGCTTTCAATTTTTAGGCCGAATTGATTCAGCCGGTCTTCTATACGCAGATATTCGCCTGCTAGGCTCCCAAATACCACGCTGGCAATCATCACCACTGCATTGCTAGTGCCCATCGCCATATCGGCACCAATGACGACAACCGCCAAGCCAATGCTTTGCATAACGGTTTTTTTCCAAGTATCGGGAATATTCGGTAACAGAACGCCCAATATGGAGCCGATGATAATGGCTATGGTATTGACTAACGTCCCTTGTAAGGCACTGATCACATTCATTGGTTTGCTACCCAGCCCGAAATTGTCAAAGCATAAAAGGAAAAACTCTCTAAATGCCAAGATACGGTCATGACGCCTGCTCTAATTAATGGTTGCTGTTGCCTAGCGGATGATATAGCCATTCAAGCTGATTACCGGACAAAAACGGTAGGTCAGGCAAAAGCGCACAACGTTGCCCGACATCATAGGCGGGTCGTCGGGCACGTCCTGTGCCCGACCTACACCGTATCAACAGGAGTCCGGTAATCAAGGCGAACGGCTATAGATGATCGCAATAGGGAAGAAAGGTCAGTCGCTGTGAGCGCAGCGATTACGCCCAGCGCGTTTGGCCTGATACAATGCGGCGCCAGCAGCCGCTAATGATGGACTGTTGGAACACTCACCGCTCGGCAGTCAGGCCGCTATGCCTAAACTCACTGTAATATGGGGTCGTGGCTATAAACTGAACCTAGAGAACGTGAACACACCGCTGGAAAGGTTGAATCATACCGATTCTGGCTATTTTGTGCTACTGAACGCTTGGATGTGAACGTTCGTTCCTTATTACACTGACGCTTAACAACTACCCGATGGCTATTAAGAAATCCGCACTCTATTCATCACTCTGGGCTTCCTGCGACGAGTTACGCGGGGGCATGGACGCTAGCCAGTACAAGGACTACGTCTTGTTTATGCTGTTTATCAAATACATTTCGGACAAATACGCCGATTCTGACGACTTCGCTCCGCCGGTCATCATCCCGGAAGGTGCCGGCTTCAAGGACATGACCCAGCTCAAAGGCCAGAGTGACATCGGCGACAAGATCAATACCCAGATCATCCAGCCGCTGATCGACGCCAACCAGCGTCTGGCGCGCAGTGATTTTCCCGATTTCAACGACCCCAACAAACTCGGCGAAG
>PWUP01000324.1 GCA_003562535.1 Gammaproteobacteria bacterium
CGGAGTACCCGTCAATGCCACGCGGGTTGCACCCCGGATGCGTTTGACCGTTTTGGTTTGCCGGGTCGCAGGGTTTTTTATCGCTTGCGCCTCATCGAGGATGACCCAGTTCCACTGGGTTGCGGTCATCCATGCTAAGCGCGACAGCATGCTGTAGGTGGTCACCACCAGATCGACGCCCTCCAGACCGGCAGGGTCGTTATTCAGGGCTTCAAGCTGCTGACGCGGTGTTTCCGAGGGGTGAGCAAACAATAGGGTTAAGGTGGGCGCAAAACGAACCGCCTCCGCGCGCCAGTTGCCCAGCAGCGAGGCGGGTACGATCAGCAGTGAGGGTCGGCGTTCGCTGCGCGGTGTTTCCTGCTGAACTCGTACCAGTGCGGCTAACACTTGAATGGTTTTACCTAGACCCATATCATCGGCCAGACAGCACCCTAGACCGAGCCGTGAGCAGAACCAGAGCCAGTTCAGCCCTGCGAGCTGATAGCCGCGCAGTTCACCCCGGAAGTCTTGTGGTGGCTCTCCGGCAATAGTGGCAGGCTGGCGCAGTCCGGCAAGCATCTCGCGTAACTCATCGCCGGCGTTCACCATTGCCCATGAATACCTGGCGTTGTCTACCGACGTCGAGCTCTTGAGATCAGTGGAGGCTCCGGCCAGCAGACGCATGCCTTCAATAAACGATAAGCCATCTGTTCCCGCCTCGCGTTGCACCTCACGCCAATGCTCCAGAGCCTCTTGCAGTTGTGCGCCGTTGACTTCAACCCACTCGCCGCGCAATAACATCAGTCCCTCGTTGGCGTTGAGTAAGGCTTGGGCTTCGTCGTCGCTTAGGGTTTGATCGCCCAGTGCCAGTGACATATCAAAAGCCAGCAGCGCTTCTTTGCCAAGTGCCGAATGCTTTTGCCGATCAATCGTGACGCTGACTTGCGGTTTAGCGCGTTTACGCCACCAGTTCGGAAGCTGGGTGAGTAACCCACATTCCTCGTAAATAGGAATCTCTTTTAAAAAGGCATAAGCTTCGTCAGGCGTCCATGCCAGCGGATGAAACACATCGCCGGATTCAACCAGCTCGGCAATCAGCGGACTGCGTTTGGCCGCAGCATGCAGCGGCAACAGCAGTTTGATTAATTCGGGCTTGCGACGTGCTCCAGCGTACTCTTTTAGCGCTTGACCCATAGGCAGACGTTGCAGCCGTCCACCTCGCGACATACCCGCAGCGTAGGTCGCCATAAACGCGAACGGGAATTCGGCATCATTACGGTTTTCGGCCAAATGCAGTGTGACCCGCCCGACCCGTACCCATTGTGGGGCGATCCGGTGCAGAAAAGCCGTCAGGCTGCCATCAACGGCTATGTGTTCGTTGGCCCATGTCAAAAGCCGCTGCCAGACAGCCGACAGGACCGCTGGGGTCAAATATTCAGCCCCTTCCATCGGCGGTGCGTTCTGCACCCATTCTGTCAGGCGGTCAGGCTCAGGTGGTTCTACCTGACTAGGAAAAAATTTATCGGTTTCAGGGATATGGCATAACACCCGCAAAAAAGCGGCGGCGATATCCCGCCAAAACAACACAGAAGCATGGGCTCCGGAGGGTAAGGTAGAGGCGGCCAGCGCAATTAAGCCGCCCGCCTCATGATCTTCGAATGGAGCCGCTAGGGCTTCATAGGATCGATGACCGGTGCCGGAACCATAGGGGGTGACCCTTCCATCTGGCGTGAGACGGAGTTCAAAAGAATGTTCAGAATCCATAGAGTTGTTAATTGATTATAGCCATTCAAGCGGATTACCATACAACAGGTCGGGCAAAGGCGCAGCGTTGCCCGACATCGTAGACTAACGTTTGGGACGGGGCGGCGGCAGATCGGTACACACGCCTTCAAACAGCTCTGCTGCCATGCCAATCGACTCACCCAAGGTCGGGTGCGGATGGATGGTTTGGCCAATATCCACGGCATCGCAGCCCATTTCAATCGCCAAACACAGCTCGCTGATTAAATCCCCGGCTTGGGTGCCGACGATGGCTCCCCCGATGATGCGGTCGGTTTCCTTATCGAATAATAACTTGGTGAAGCCTTCATCACGGCCATTGGCAATCGCCCGCCCGCTGGCGGCCCACGGAAAGACCGCCTTTTCGTAGGCAATGCCCTCGGCTTTGCACTGGGTTTCGGTTTTACCCGCCCAAGCAATTTCCGGATCGGTGTAGGCCACGGAAGGAATCTGCCGCGCATCGAAAAACCGCTTATGACCGGCGGCGACTTCTGCGGCCACATGGCCTTCATGCACCGCTTTATGCGCCAACATCGGCTGACCGACAATATCGCCAATCGCGAAAATATGGTTGACGTTGGTGCGCATCTGCCGATCAACGGCGATAAAACCGCGTTCGTCCACAGTAATCCCGGCCTGCTCGGCACCGATGTGGTGACCATTGGGGCTGCGGCCTACCGAGAGCAGAATGTGATCATACAGTTGCGCTTCTGCTGGAGCCTGTTCACCTGCAAAGCTGACTTTCAGCCCTTCGTCCAGAGCTTCGACGGCGGTGGTCTTGGTTTTGAGCATCACCTGATCAAAACGCGGTTTGTTGACCTTTTCCCACACCTTGACCAAATCCCGATCCGCGCCGACCATTAAGCCGTCGAGCATTTCCACCACATCAATCCGGCTGCCTAAGCTGGAGTACACCGTGGCCATTTCCAGACCGATGATGCCGCCACCGATGACCAACAGGCGTTTGGGAATGTTCGCCAGTTGTAACGCCCCGGTGGAATCGACAATGCGCGGGTCATCCGGCACAAAGGGCAGGCGCACCGGCTGCGACCCGGCAGCGATAATGGCCTGCTCGAATTGAATCGTTTCTGTTTCGCCAGTTTGCTCCTGGCCATCGCCCGTGGTCAGGGCCACTTGCAGATGCTGGGGATCGGTAAATTGTCCGTAACCCCTCACCACTTGAACTTTGCGCCCCTTAGCCATACCGGCCAGCCCGCCGGTAAGTTTACTGATCACGCTTTCTTTCCAGCCGCGCAGTTTATCCAGATCCACTTGTGGCTCTCCAAAGACTACGCCGTGAGCGGCCATGGCTTGGGCAGCGTCGCTGACTGCGGCCACATGCAGCAGCGCTTTGGAGGGGATACAGCCGACGTTAAGGCAGACTCCGCCCAGGGTCGGATAGCGTTCCACCAGCACGGTTTTCAGCCCCAAGTCAGCGGCGCGGAAAGCCGCGGAATACCCACCAGGGCCGGAACCGAGTACCAGCATTTGGCATTCAATCGTCATTAGTTACGCTCCTTTATCACAGTAATAGCCGCCGTACATCACCAAGTGCCTGACACAGATACACCATAAACCGTGCTCCGGTCGCGCCGTCGATGACTCGGTGGTCATAGGTTAAATCCAGCGGCATCATCAGCCGTGGTACGAAGGTATTGCCGTCCCACACCGGTTGCATTCGCGATCGGGTCACGCCGAGAATCGCCACTTCGGGGGCGTTGACAATCGGAGTAAAACCGCTGCCGCCAATGCCCCCTAGGCTGGAAATGCTAAAACACCCGCCTTGCATATCCTTGGGACTGAGTTTGCCATCGCGGGCTTTTTGACTGATATGGGCGAGTTCCGCCGATAGCGTATAAATGGACTTCTGCCCGACATCACGCAATACCGGCACCATCAGCCCGTTCGGGGTGTCTACGGCAATGCCGATGTGCAGATATTTTTTCATAATCAGGCTGTGCCCATCCGCTGAGAGTGAGGCATTGAACTGAGGGAACTCCTGCAAAGCGGCAGCGACGGCTTTCAGTATAAAGGCCAACGCCGTTACTCGTACCCCTTTGCGTTCCGCTTCGGCCTTCAGCGATTGACGAAACGCCTCCAGTTCGGTGACATCGGCTTCATCATGGTGAGTCACCATAGGGATGTTAAGCCAGGCACGATGCAAATGGGGGCCAGAGAGTTTCTGAATCCGCCCCAGCGGTTGTTCTTCGATCTCGCCAAACTGGGCAAAGTCCACCGCTGGAATCGGCGGAATACCTGCGCCTGCCGTGGTCGCTGTCGGAGTGGCATGACCGGTCATGACCTGCTTCACATACTGCTGGACATCGTTGCGGGTAATCCGCCCCTTGCGGCCCGAACCGTTGACCTGGTTGAGATCCACCCCGAGTTCGCGGGCAAAATAGCGCACACTAGGGCTGGCGTGAACCTTGGCAAATGAGGGAGTCTCAGCCACCGGTGGCGGGGCAGGCGGTGGCTGCCATGGCGGTTGTTCAGTGTCGCCGTCTGCCGCAGTCTTTGTAGAATCCGCTTGGGGCGCTGAGGGGGACTCGGCGGGTTGCTCGGAGGCATCCGGCTGGGGCACCGAAGCCTCTGGTGAGGCCGAACCCGCAGCGTCTGTCTCTACAATAAGAATCTCTGAGCCTTCCGAAATGCGGTCGCCCAGTTTCACCAACACTTCGCTGACTCGACCGCTGTGCGGGGCCGGGACATCCATTGAGGCTTTATCGGATTCCAGGGTAATCAGCGGATCTTCCGCTTGGATGTCATCTCCAGGTTTAACGTGAATTTCAATGATCTCGACATCAGCAAAATCACCAATATCGGGTACTTTAATCGTTGCATTCGCCATTGTTACTGTAACTCCTTAGCCGATGATTAGGCGCGAACTGGATCGAGTTTGTCCGGATCAATGGCGTATTGGGTCATCGCCTGGCTGACTGTGGCCGCCGCAATCCGCTGCTCATCGTGCAGGGCTTTGAGTGCGGCAACCGTGACATAATGCCGGTCAACTTCAAAATGCCGCCGTAACCGTGCGCGGGTGTCTGAACGGCCAAAGCCGTCGGTGCCCAGCACCCGGAAAGCACGATCTTGGATAAAAGGCCGGAGCTGATCGGCAAAGGCGATTTTATAATCGGTTGCCGCCACCACCGGGCCTTGGCGGCCTTTCAGGCACTGTTCGATATGGCTGAGACGTGGCGGTTCTTCAGGATGCAGCATATTCCAGCGCTGCACGGCCAGACCATCTCGACGCACTTGGTTCAGACCCGGTGTCGCCCAGATATCGGCTTCAATGCCAAAATCCTCACGCAGCAGATCAGCCGCTGCAATCACCTCGCGCAGAATCGCCCCGCAGCCGAGTAATTGGACTTTATTTTCTGCCTTGTCGCCCTCGCGGAATAAATACATGCCCTTGAGAATATCTTCCTGCACAGTGTCGCCTTGCGGCATTGCAGGATGCGGGTAGTTTTCGTTGAGCGTGGTAAGGTAGTAAAACACGTCCTCTTGTTCTTGTACCATCCGCCGCAGCCCGTCTTGAATGATGATCACCAGTTCATAGTGAAAGGTCGGGTCGTAGGACACGCAGTTGGGGATGAACTCGGCGAATAACTGGCTGTGACCGTCCTCATGTTGCAGCCCTTCACCGTTGAGCGTGGTGCGGCCTGAGGTACCGCCAATTAAAAACCCACGCGCGCGTGAGTCCCCCGCCGCCCAAGCCAGGTCGCCAATCCGCTGGAACCCAAACATGGAGTAATAAATATAAAACGGGATCATACTGATGCCGTGATTGCTGTACGCGGTTGCCGCCGCAATCCACGACGACATGGCTCCGGCTTCGTTAATGCCTTCCTGTAAAATCTGCCCTTCGCGATCTTCCTTGTAATACATCAGTTGATC
>PWUP01000028.1 GCA_003562535.1 Gammaproteobacteria bacterium
TCTAAACCCTGTTCGATCTGCCGCAACAAGGCATCACGGCGCAGATCCGGGTCAGAATCAATCACCCGGATACTGATGCGGATCTGATTGCCATCCGGGGCAAGATAAGGATCGAGCAACACGGCGCGGAGTTCCGCCGGCAGGCGTTCGTACAACACCGCCAGGCCGAAAGTATCCAGCGGTTCACCTCGGTTGAGAAAGGTGATCACCTCATTGGCCGTCGCCACCGACAGCACCTTACCGGTCTCCGGCAGACTGTCCAGCCAATCGTGGATAGCCCCAACATCGCGCAGGCGAAACTCATTAAACCAATAACCGGCGGTGGGGCCTGCTTCTTCTTCAGCAAAGGGGAAATCATCCTCCCAGTCATCATCGTCATCCACTAAGAAGTGCGCCGGGGCATCGAGAATGACATCCAGCGGTGTGGTTCCGCCGAGTTCACGGTCAATCAGCACCATGCCCTGATAGATTTCGGTACCGGTTTTGAAATAATCAATAAAGCGATTTTCAACACTGAGCCGCGAGATACCCACTAGCCCCACAACGGCCAGCACCACAAAGGTTATGCCCACCACAGCAGGCCGCCGCTCGACAACACCCGCAAAACCCAGATTGGCGCGAGCGGTCAGATCACGCTGCCGTGCGGGTGGTGTGCCGGGATTCAGTAAAGCCAAAGCACTAGGAAACACAATGAAACTGAGCACAAAGCCGAAACCGACCGCGTACATCATCATCAATCCGAAATCCATCACCGGGCGGATATCGGCAAACAGCAGCGAGCCGAAAGACACAATCGTAGTCAAGGCCGAATACAGTGACGGTTTAAATTTGCTGGCAATGGTCTCGCGCAGCAAGGCCGTTTGAGTCTGGGCGGGGTCAAGGCGGTGCAATTCGCGGTGGCGGACAATCAAATGCACCATCAGCGATAGGGTGAGGATCAGCACCAAAGAGATGAAATTCGACGACACCACCGTCACCGGCCAGCCCATAAAGCCGAGAAACCCCAGCATACCCACGGCCACACCGGCACAAATTGTCGTCGGCACCAGAACCCAGTACCAGCGGCGGAAGGCCAGACTCAGCAAGGCGATAATAAACACCCCTACACCGAGGCCAAACACCCGCAAGTCGCTGCGTACATAGTCAATCATATCGGCGGCAATCATGGGCACTCCGCCCAGATGCAGGGTCGCGCGGTCGCGGTAACGATCTAAAATCGTCCGTGCTTTGGCGATGCCGACTTCTAACTCCCGTTGCAATTCAGCACTGAGCTGGGTAAATTCGGCACTGATACGCGCCAGTTCCTCAGTTTCGGCTGCCGTCAGCCCCTCAGCCGCCCGTTTCAACCGCAGATCATCGCGCCGCACCAATAAGTCATAAGCCTCGTCATGACGTTCCAGCAAGACTAATAACGCCGTGGTGTCCGCGCTGGGATTGATGAGCAGATTGCGATAAATGGGACTGGTCAGGAATTCTTGCCGTGCCCTATCGCGATCCACATCGTCATCGAGCAGGGTACGAATCCCCTGTTCCAAGTCGCTCAGGGTCTGGCGCGGGCTGTCCAGCAGCGGCACATCCAGCATACTGACCACTTCGCGTACCCCGTCCTGGGCCGCTAACTCATCGCGCAGGGCTTTTAGGGTGTGTAAACTCTCATCCGAGAATAAATCGGCATGGGGGGTATAGGTAACGATCAGAAATTCATCAGAGCCATACTGAGCACGGACTTCGCGGTAGTACAGCAGATCCGCGTCGTTTTCCAGTACCAATGAATCCGACGAGGCATCCAGCCGAAAGGACTGAGCGTGATATAAGGCAGCGGCCAGAACCAGCAGCACCACCATCAGGGTGATCCAAGGGTGGCCGAGGGTGACGCGGTAATAACCAGTGATCATTGTTGACATGCGGCAGTGGAATCCTATTGAGTGCGGCTACAGTAGACTGTGAGATAATACCTAATGTTCACACAGTATATCTAAGGTCTGTTATGTCCACTGATACTCAACCCGCATGGGTGATTACTCCTCCAGCACGCGCTACCCTACCGATTAACAACCGCTCACAGCGGTTCCCCGTGCATCGCGTGTACTGTGTGGGGCGCAATTATGCGGCTCATGCCGTGGAAATGGGTCATGATCCCGACCGCGAGCCGCCGTTTTTTTTCCAGAAAAATCCCGATAATGTGCTGGCGGGTGCAGACGTGCTATTCCCCTATCCCAGCGCCAGCAGTGATGTTCACCATGAAATCGAGCTGGTGGTGGCCTTAGCCAGCGGTGGGGTCGATATCCCTGTAGAACAGGCTGTGGATTGTGTCTGGGGCTATGCCGTGGGCTTGGATATGACCCGCCGCGATTTGCAAGCCGAGGCTAAACAACGGGGACGGCCTTGGGAAGTGGGTAAAGCCTTTGAGTATTCCGCGCCCTGCTCGCCGGTGTATGCGGCGGCTGAAATCGGACATCCGGCTCAGGGGCGGGTGTGGCTAACCGTGAATGACCAGCTCCGCCAAGAGGGCGATTTAGCCCAAATGATTTGGAAAGTCCCCGAAATTATCGCTTATCTATCACGCTTGTTTACACTGCGCCCAGGGGATCTCATCATGACCGGTACCCCGGCTGGTGTCGGTCCGGTGCAACGCGGTGATGTGTTGCTTGGCGGCATCGACAGCATCGGCCAGTTGCGGGTGAGGGTGAGTTAAACCAAGACGGCAACGGGCGCTGCGGCCTTGAGGGTCACCATTAAGCGGGGATTTAGCCGTAAGCCTGTAAACTGGCCAGCGTCAATAGTGCGGAGATCAACGGATGCACCCAATCACTCAACTCAGCATCGGCCCCATCGTTCAGCGCCTGGGGCTGGCGGTCTTATTACTCGGTTTAGTCGCCTGCGGTGGCGACACTGAGAACGATGTCAGCAATGGCACCTCGCCACCAGAGCAGTTCACCGTCAGTGGGGTCATTACCGCCATGCCGGGTCATGCGGTCGATGGCAGTACCAATAATCCAGAATCACCTTTGCGCAGCAATCACAGCCCTGCTCAAGCGCAACCGCTGCCCAATCCGGTGCGATTAGGCGGTTATGTGACAGCGACGCCCACCGGCTGGCCTGGGGATCGCTTTGAACGCCAGCCCGATCCCAGCGATTTTTATCGCGTGGCCTTGGTGGCCGGACAGCGCATTGAGCTGACCATCAGCGATTGGACGCCCGATGGGCGAGTCAATCTGGAGTTATGGTTGTACGCCACCGGCAACCCACTGGAGCCTGAGGTGATGGATGTCGCTTTAGGCACCGGCCCAGTTCAAACCCTGGTCGCGCCCGCCAGTGGTGAGTATTGGTTGGAGGTGTATGCGTTCCGAGGGGGTTCCAATTACCAGCTCAGCATTGGTGAGGTAACGGCTATGAGCACGTCAGCGCCGCAGGATTTATACCTGAGTATGCCGTTGCTGACCGACGAAGTGTTGGTGAAAACCCGTCAGTTGACGGCCATCCAGCGTGCGGCGGGAGCCGCTGAGCCGCTGGACACCTTAGCGGCGGCTGGTTTGACCTTGCTCTCCGGTACGTGCGAGCAGTGGACGCGCTGGACGGTTGAGCAGCCGCAACAGGCGGTGCGTACCCTTGGGGCGACTGACCGGCCTGAGCGGCCGATGACACTGAGCGCGGAACAACAGCAGCGGTTAGCGATTTTGAATGTAGTCAAATCGCTGCGAGAGCGACCTGAAGTGGCGCAGGCCGCACCGAATCAGCCCTTAGAATTGCAACGGGTGCCTAATGATCCGGGTTTCGGCCAGCAATGGCATTACCCACTGATTCAATTACCGCAGGCGTGGGATTTAAGCACCGGCGGTGAACGGCCAGTGATTGTGGCGGTACCCGATACGGGCGTGTTTCTTGCCCATGAGGATCTGCAAGGCCAATTAGTGCCGGGCTATGATTTTGTCGAGCGCCGAGTCGGCGGCGATGATCCGGGTGATGCCGCTGTAGTGGGTGAAAGCAGTTGGCATGGCACCCATGTCGCCGGAACCATAGCCGCCCGGACGGACAATAATCGCGGGGTCGCCGGGGTATCATGGGGGGCGCAGATTATGCCGTTACGGGTGATCGGGCGCGGTAGCGGTTCGATTTACGATCTGGCCCAGGGGATGCGCTACGCCTTGGGATTACCTAATGATTCCGGCGAAGTGCCCGAGCGCCGTGCCGATATTATTAATCTCAGTGTGGGCACTAACGCCGATTCGCCCTTATACGCCGAAGTCATTCAAGCGGCTCGGGATCGTGGGGTAGTGATTGTCGCGGCGGCGGGTAATCAGGCCACTGACCGGCCATTATTCCCTGCGGCCCTCGATGGGGTGATCTCAGTCACGGCGGTAGGCCCCAATAAACAAGCCGCACCTTATGCCAATTTCGGCTCCACCATTGATCTGACCGCTCCGGGCGGTGATCAGCGCCAAGGCACGGCTTCCGGGGTGTTAAGCACCTTAGTTGAGGTCGTCGGTGGCGAGCGCCGCAGCAGTTATGGCTTTTTGCAAGGCACGTCGATGGCGACTCCGCATGTAGCCGGAGTGCTGGCCTTGATGAAAGCGATTTATCCCGAGTTGGACTATGATACCTTCCAGAATGTATTGGCCTCTGGACAAATTACCGAAGATCTCGGTGTTACGGGGTTTGACCCGCGCTATGGCTGGGGGCTGATCGACGCCTTGCAAGCCGTCTTTGCGGCGCAGTCATTAGCCGCGGCGGGACGGCCCTCCAGTCTTCTGGTGGCCGAACCCAATGTGCTGGATTTCGGCAGCCTCAGCAGCGAGCAGATACTGGAGATTCGCCGCCGTGGTGACCAACTGTTGGCGGTCAGCCAGACTGACAGCAATGCGAACTGGTTAACGATAGAGTCGTTGGCGGTTGATGCCGACGGTTTAGGAACCTACCGAGTGCGGGTTGACCGCAGCGGTCTGACGCCTGCCACTTATACGGCAACGCTTACGATCACATCCAGCTTGAATCAGGTCTTGACGGTGCCGGTGAGTTTACGGGTCGGTGTCAGCGAGCCGGGGGAGCTAGGATTGATTTATGTCTTATTATTAGATGAGGACTTTCGTACCGTGGAGGAGTTGCCTGTGCTGGGTAGTGTCGGCGAATACCGCTTCCGCTTCAGCGGATTGGAGCCGGGGGAGTATTTCATCGCTGCGGGTACCGATAACGATAATGATGGGTTTATCTGCGATCCTGGTGAAGCCTGCGGTGCCTATCCAACGCTTGGGGTGGCCGATCCCATCCGTGTTGAACAGAATCATACGGATCTGAATTTTGTGATCGGCTATTCCAGCACGGAGCTGCGTACCCGCAGCACGGCCAGCGAGTCTCTGGAATCTAAAGGATTACCGCGTTTATCTATTGATCGGCCACGTATGCTTTATGGCGCGCCCTGAAACCACTGCGGCTGGCGTGGCCAGCGGCATCCAACTGATGTTGCTGGCCATGCTGCTGTTGGCGGTCAACGACGCCATCGCCAAATACCTCAGCGCGATGTATCCGGTATTACAAGTGCTGTGGTTGCGGGCAATGGGATTTTTAGTGTTCGCTTTGGCCGTTGCCTATCACGCTGGGCGGTTGCGGGGCATGTTACGTTCTCGGCGACCAGGTGTGCAGACCCTGCGGGGGTTATTAATGGCGCTGCAAATGGCCGTCATTATGGTGTCGTTTTGGTTATTGCCGATGGCTGAGGTGGCGGCTGTGCTCTCGGCAGCGCCCTTGGTGGTGGTGGCATTGGCCGTACCCGTATTGGGTGAACGGGTCGGATTACACCGCTGGGCGGGGGTGGTCATCGGCTTTGTTGGGGTATTGCTGATTATCCGTCCCGGCTCGGCTTTGTTTGATTGGACCTTATTATTGCCCGTATTCGGGGCGATACTGTGGGGCAGTTATCAAATCATGGTGCGCATCGTCAGTGAATACGATGACTCCATGACCACGTTGCTGTACACCGCTGTGGTAGTCGCCATCGTGTTCACCGTGATTTCCCCGTGGCAATGGGTCAGCCCCACCCCTGAAGATTGGCTGTGGTTTATCCTGCTGGGCGTGATTAACAGTGTGGCGCATTACGCCATGATTATCGCCTTGGGACGCGCTCCGGCGTCCTTATTACAGCCGTTTGTGTACAGCGGTATTGTTTGGGCGACTTTACTGGGCTGGCTGGTGTTTGCCGATTTACCGGATCGTTGGGCGGTGGCCGGGATGTTATTGGTGACGGCGGGAGGCTTGTATGTGATGTATCGGGAGCGTAAACGTTGATGGGCCGTGATTACCTAGCAAACCTGAAACCGATCGCAATACACTCACCCCAACTATCGCCGCAATCGGGGTGAATGTTAATGGATACTGAAAACCCATCATTAATGCAGACTTTACCTGCACTAATTTGGGCAAGACAACACCGTGGCCGCAACCCAGTGACACTGGGCATAGTGCTGTTTGCAGTGCTGTGCAGTCTTTTTATACTGATTGGAGCGTTGCTGGTGCGCTTTGAATCGGCGCAATATCAACAGCAGCAGCTCGAATACGTTCAACAGCAACTCGATACGCTCAGCACCTCACTGCAAAATAGAATCTATTCAAATATTTATAGAGTTGCGTCGGTTGAAACAGCGGTGGCCATGAATCCCGAATTGACACAAGATGATTTTGCCCGTGCAATGGCGGGTCTGTTTCAAGACCAGCAGGATTTGCGCAATATCGGCTTGGCTAGAGAGATGGTGATTCAAATGATGTATCCTATTGAAGGCAATGAAGCCGCCATTGGCCTTGATTACACTACATTACCTGAGCAGTTTGCTGCTGTAAATTTAGCGCTGCAGCTCAATCAGATTGTGCTTGCCGGGCCGCTGAATTTGGTACAAGGTGGACAAGGCATTATCGCCCGCATTCCCATTCACACGCTCGACTCCACCTCACAGCAAAAGACCTTTTGGGGGTTCGCCTCAGTGGTTATGAACAGCGAGGCGCTGTTTACTGGGGCGGGCATCACCGAGGATCATGAGTCGTTGCTCATCGCCATCCGAGGCCGAGACGGTACGGGTGCACAGGGTGAGGTGTTCTTCGGTGATCCCTCAGTATTTGATCGTGACCCCATCACCCAATCCATAGAACTGCCTTATGGGAGCTGGCAAATGGGGGGCATCCCCGCTGCAGGATGGACAGCTTACTCCGCACTGACCGCCCCTCTGATGTGGATCTATCTAGCGGTGGCTTTGATTATTCTAACTTTTGCTGCCATCAGCGTTTTGCTGCTGATCGAGTACACACAAGCGGTTGAGTCCCTAAAAAAAGAACGTAATCTATTTGCCGAAGGCCCAGTATTTACCATGGAATGGGCTCCTGAACAGCACGGCAACTGGCCGGTAACTAGCGTTTCATCCAATGTCGCCACCATTCTGGGCTACAAGCCAGCCGATATGCTTCACCCCGAATTTGTGTACACGGATCTGGTTCATCCTGATGATCGGGAACGTATCATCAACACACTGAACTACAATATTGAACACCGTATTGATCGCTATGAAGAATCCTACCGCTTTAGAACTAAAACAGGTGATTATCTGTGGGTTTACGATTTTACCCTCTTGGTGCGTGACCCTGCCGGTCACCTGACCAGTATTCGCAGTTATATGTATGATCAAAGCGCCCGCAAGCAGACGGAAGAGGCACTGCGTATTGCCCAAGAAAGGTTGGAAAAAACAGCGTATGATCTGACGGAAAACATACCTGTCGGCACCTATACGATGGTACAACCTGCGGAGGGCGGTATAGCGCGTTTCGCCTTTATGAGTCGGCGTTTTCTGGAGCTGACGGGATTGGATCGGGAAGAGGCGGCATCTGATACCTTGAAAGCCTTTGCCCATGTGCATCCCGATGATTTTGATGCTTGGGTCGCGCTGAATGCCCGCGCTTTTGAGGAAAAACAGCCCTTCTTTGGTGAAACGCGCGTACTGGTCAATGGTGACATCCGCTGGTTAGCCGCTGAATCTTCACCCCGTACACTGCCTGACGGTACCACGGTCTGGGAGGGCGTGCTCACCGACATCACCGAGCGCAAACGCGATGAAGCGACGTTACAGGCTACCAACGCCGCCCTTGAACAAGAAATCGAAGAACGCCGCTTCATTGAAGAACAACTCAAGATCAAAACCGATATGCTGGAAATACTGTCCATGCAGGACGGTCTGACTCATATTGCCAATCGGCGTCAGTTCGATGAGCGAGCCAACCTAGAGTGGAAACAAACCTTACGCACCGGTCTTCCTCTAGCGCTGGTGATGATGGATATCGATCATTTTAAGCCGTACAACGACTACTATGGCCACGGCGCGGGCGATGAGTGTTTGCGGCAAGTGGCGCAAGTGCTGAAGCACTGCTGTGATCGACCGCTGGACTTGGTCGCTCGGTATGGCGGCGAAGAGTTTGTGGCCCTATTACCGGAAACTGATCAAGACGGCGCCCGACATCTCGCTGAACACATGCTGCGGGCGGTAGAGCAACTCGCTATTCCGCACGCTTGTTCTAGTGCGGCCAAGATCGTCACCCTGAGTGTCGGGGTGGCCATTCATAGCCCCGACCGGGTTAAAACCAACTTGCAGGATTTGCAACACTGTGCGGATCAAGCCCTCTACGAGGCCAAACGTCAGGGGCGTAACCGAGTGGTCGAGTATTGATTGACACGCCCAAGGTCTTACCAGTTCTCTACCACTTGTGGCCAGATTTGCCCAGCTCCATTGATTTTAAACCGATACACTTTACCTGGCTCCAGTCGGGTATGGACGGTATTACCGTACACCGCCGAAATACCGTATTCGCGTAATGCTTCGGTATCATTAGCCAAATCCCAAATGGCCGCCCAAAACTGCTGGCTAAAATCGGGGGTTAAGGTCAAACGTTCCCGCCAAGTCGGATCGGGCAGCAACGCTCGGTAGCGGGCCGGCGCTTCATCAGGGGGTTCGATCAGACGGCCTTCACCCGGGGGGGTGTATTCATCGTAAATACGCCGCCAGAGATAAATCGACCGGCGCTCGCCATCGAGCACTAACTGGGGATCAAACTTCACGATCAATGAGTCGAAGTGGGCGACATCGCCGCGAATGGTAAACTCTCCTTGATAGACTCGGCGCTCGGGTTGATCACGATCGGTCTGAAAGAACGCGAGTGTAGTGTATAATTCGCCGTTTTCCGTGACTTGCTCCACCACCCGAGCATAACCAATCTGGTCTTCTTGGGTCAGACGGGCCAGCGCGGCTTTAAGATCTCGGTTTTCAGTTAAAAACTGCATGAAGGTTCCGGCGGTTTGATGAACCACCAACCCCCAAATGGACATCACAATCAGCACACCCAGCACCAGTAATTTGCCGAATCCCCGTTGTTGACCTCGTGTATTATTCACCGTTTTGCACCTTGTATACTGAGCAAAATTTTAGCTCGTGATGATACCACGCTTATTGTGAATTCAACGCCTCTTGCCACTCCCATGCCCGCGCTAGGGCTGACTTTGCGCATCTTACTGCCTTTTGCCGCAGGGTATTTTATTTCCTATATGTTGCGCAGCGTCAATGCGGTGATTGCGCCTGAACTGAGCCACAGCTTAGCGCTGGATGCGGCCGCTTTAGGCGGTTTGACCAGCGTGTATTTTTTAACCTTTGCTCTGTTTCAACTGCCCCTAGGGCTGTTATTAGATCGCTATGGCCCGCGGCGGGTCGAAGCCGTGCTGCTGCTCATCGCGGCAGGCGGAGCAGCGCTGTTTGCTAGCAGCCATGATCTTAACGGCTTAATCATAGGGCGAGCGTTGATTGGTCTCGGGGTGTCTGCTTGTTTAATGGCGAGTTTTCAGTTGATTAACCAGTGGTTTCCTGCGGATAAAATTCCCGCGATGAACGGCTGGATTCTGGCGTCCGGTGGGCTGGGGGCATTGAGTGCGACTCGGCCGGTTGAAATGGCTTTGAGTCTGACTGATTGGCGCGGTGTTATGTGGGGATTGGCTGTGCTGACGCTGGCAGTGGCCGCACTCATTGGGCTAACCACGCCTGAACGGCACACCCCACAACGCGAGCGTTTAGGGGCGCTGCTTGCCGGTATTGTGACGGTGTTTCGTGACGCCTATTTCTGGCGCATTGTGCCATTGGTTATGGCCACACAAGCGGCTTTTCTGGCCATCCAAGGGCTTTGGGCTGGGCCGTGGTTCAGGGATGTTGCCGGGCTGGATCGACTCGGCGTGGCTAACCACCTGCTACTGATCGCCGTTGCTATGGTCTGTGGCTTTTTGCTGATTGGCCAAATGGCCTCACGCCTGAATCGGTTCGGCATACCCTTGGTATGGATAAGCTTGTTGGGCATGAGTGTTTTTATGCTCGCACAATTTGGTTTGGTGTTGGAATGGCTCAGCTTGACCCTGCCCTTGTGGTTATTATTTGGTTTTTTTGGGAGTTCCAGCATTTTAAGTTATCCACTGCTCAGCCGCTATTTTCCACACCACCTGACTGGACGGGTGAACACCAGCATTAATCTGTTGGTGTTTGCCAGTGCCTTTGCCGTGCAATGGCTGATGGGTGGGGTCATTGCCATCTGGTCAAGCGGTGATCACAGCGGCTATGATCCTCGCGGTTACCAAGTTGCCTTTGGTCTGATGCTTGCAGTGCAAGTGCTGGCTTTTATCTGGTTTATCTTTGGTCTACGGCGTAAAGAGCCTGTTTATGGCCAGTGAACCGAATTATTGGTTGGCAGTGTTTAACCCGTCAACTTGGCGTACTTTTCTCGAACAGGGCGCTCAGGTGGTTGGTTTTCGGGAAACCCACTGGGCGCGCTTGCAAACCGTCGCAGAAGGAGATTATCTGCTGGCTTATCTCACCGGTCTGTCGCGCTGGATCGGTTTGCTGGCGGTGACCGGACCGGCGTATTTTGATACCACGCCGCTGTGGTCAGAAACACCGCTGCCAGCCCGTTTGCCGGTAAAACCTGCGGTGTTATTAGCGCCGGAAACCGCCGTACCCTTGGCGGAATTGCGAACGCAAACCGGAGCAGATCAAACCCCGTTTTGGACAGCACCACTGCGGCGTTCGGCGACCTGCTGGCCCCGCAACCGTGGTGAGGCCATCGCCGAAGCGTTAGTGGATGCGCAACTGCATCCTGCCGTCCGTCCTATCGACTCGCGCCGTTATACCCGCTCATTACGCCGCTTGACGGAGGATAGCCCTGCGCCTACTCGGCGCATCGGCGGGCGCGAGCCCAGCACGCACACCGAAGTGCAATGGTTATTGCTGAAATTGGGCAGTGATTTAGGTCTCGATATCTGGGTGGCACGTAATGATCGCGGTCGGCGTTATGCGGGACAGCGTTTTGCCGATTTGCCCGGCTTTTTGCAGGCGCTACCTCGCCAGTTTGATCCACATACCATGCAGATTATTGAACACATTGATGTGCTGTGGCTACGTCAAGGCGCGATGCTGGCCGCCTTTGAGATTGAATGCACCAGCACAGTGTATTCGGGGCTGTTACGGCTGGCGGATTTGGTGACTATGCAGCCGAATTTAGCCTTACCCTTATACATTGTCGCCCCTGATCGGCGGCGAGATAAAGTATTGCGTGAGGTGTCACGACCCAGCTTTTCTCGTTTCACTCCGCCTCTGAAACAACGCTGTCGCTTGTTACCCTTCTCACGTTTGCGGATCGGGCTACAGCAAGCCCAACCGCTATTGCCCCACCTCGACCCCGGATTTATTCACACCCTCAGTGAAAGTTGTGAGTAGCCAAGTGAGCCACCAGCCTATGATGTCGGGCAACGCTGCGCTTTTGCCCGACCTACCGCTCGCTGTTGTCCGATAATCAGCTTGAATGGCTATACCTCGTCGCAACGTTTAATTGTGCATGCACCTTGCGGCGATCGGATGCCCGTGCAGCAATTGACGTTAGAGTCCGAAGCGGGCATATTATGTTATAACTTTTGTAATAACAGGACACTCTTATGCTTAAGGTCAAGGTTACTGCCGTTGGCAATTCTATGGGCATTTTATTGCCCAAAGAAGCGCTTGGAAAACTCAACGCCGAGCGCGGCGATACGCTTTACCTAATAGAAAGCGCAGAGGGTTATACGCTTACGGTTTACGATCCCGAGTTTGAAGAGCAGGTCACTGTCGTGCGAGGCATCATGAAGCGCTACAAAAATGCGCTTAAAGAGCTTGCCAAATGAAAGAACCAAAGTGGCTTAAACACAATGTCGTTAGCCACGTACACAGTCTTCTGCTGGCAGAGTACGGCGGACCAAGCGGCACGCGTAATGAATTGCTGTTGAAATCAGCCCTAGACCGCCCAAAAAACAAATTCAGCTACGAGGCTGACTGCACATTGCATGACCTGGCTGCAGCATACACATTCGGCATAGCGAGGAACCACCCGTTCGTTGATGGGAACAAGCGAACCGCCTTCGTGTGTGGATCGCTATTTTTAGAACTGAATGGATTTATGGTGACGGCATCAGAAGCCGATACGGTAGCCGCCATGGAAGCGGTCGCAGAAGGACAGATGGACGAAAAGCAACTGGCCGAGTGGTATTGCTCGAATTCGGTTGACTCATAACGTACCGTTGAGTGGCACCGGAACGCGCAGCCGGTAAATACCCAAAATCCAGTGCCAATCCACATATAGCCATTCAAGCGGATTACCGGACAACAGCGAGCAGTAGGTCGGGCAAAAGCGCAGCGTTGCCCGACATCATAGGCTAGAACCCTTCATTCCCCCTCCCAGCGGGAGGGGGGGAGGGGTCACACGACTTAAGCGTGCTTATATTTCACAATTTCACCGGCTTTGAGACGGCGGATGTAGGACTGGACCTCGCGCTTGACGATAGGTGCCAGCAGATACAAGCCTAGAATATTGGCCAAGGCCATAGCAAAGATCATGCTATCGGAGAAATCCAGCACCGAATCCAGTTGCATGGTGCAGCCTAGGATCACAAACACACAGAAGATCAGCTTAAACAGCAGATCCATATAGCGGTTCTCTCCGAACAAATACGTCCACGCCTTAGTTCCGTAATACGACCAAGTCAGCATGGTGGAGAAGGCGAACAGAATCACCGCTACGGCCAACACATAGGGGAACCACGGCAAAGCACTGGCATACGCGGCGGAAGTGAGCTGCACTCCATTGAGACCTTCCTGTAGGTACATGCCTGTAATGACAATAACCAACGCAGTCATGGTGCAAATCACCACGGTATCGATGAACGGCTCCAGCAGGGCGACATACCCCTCACTGACCGGCTCTTTGGTGCGCACGGCAGAGTGAGCGATAGCGGCTGAACCAATACCGGCTTCATTGGAGAAGGCTGCACGTCGGAAACCTTGAATCAACACGCCGATGAAGCCACCGGCAACCCCCTCAGGGCTGAACGCTCCGGTGATGATCAAATTGAATGCAGCAGGAATCTGATCGAAGAAAATCCCCAGAATGACCAACGAAGCTAAGATGTACAGAATCGCCATACCGGGCACCAGTTTTTCAGTAACCCGTGCGATGCTTTTGATACCACCGATGATCACCAAGCCAACCAAGATGGCAATCACCAACCCAAACAACCAACCTTTATCGGCAAAGAAGCTGGTTTCACCGCCGGTAACATTGACAAACTGCTGATAGGCTTGATTAGACTGGAACATATTGCCGCCACCCAGCGAACCGCCCACACAACAGATGGCAAAAAATACCGCCAGCACCTTGCCGAGCTTAGCGCGGCCTTGTTCGGCCAAGCCCTTGCTCAAATACCACATCGGGCCACCGGATACGGTGCCATCGGCATATACTTGGCGGTATTTCACCCCCAAGGTACATTCGACAAACTTGGTTGACATAGACAGCAAACCGGCAAAAATCATCCAGAATGTCGCCCCCGGCCCACCGATGGCCACTGCAACCGCTACCCCAGCAATGTTACCCAGTCCGACAGTCCCCGATACAGCCGTTGCCAGCGCTTGGAAATGGGAAACTTCACCGGCATCTTTCGGGTCGGAGTAATCACCCCGCACGATGCGGATGGATTGGGCAAAGCCGCGAATATTGATAAATCCCAGATAGAACGTGAAGAAAAAGGCAGCAACCACCAGCCAGACCACAATCAGTGGCACAGCCGCTTCATTGATGGTGACGGAGTAGAAAATAATGCTGGATACTGTATTAGCTATCGGTTCCACGATAGCGTTAATCCGCTCATCGAAAGTTGGCGTATCAGCCAGTGCTAAAGTTGGGCACACTAGTGCTAACACTGCAATCACAAATCTGGACATGATGTGGTTTTCCTTAGAGAATATAACTTTTAGGGAACAACAGTGACGGGCACTTCAGCGACTTGCACCAAGCTGGCCGAGATACTGCCAAACAGCATGGTCTGCATGAAGGAACCTATTTGTCGGTGTTTAGCTCCCAACGGTGGATTAAGCCCACCGACTGCATCCATAGACAGGTGGTCGTGCGTATACAACCCATCATCACCTCCAATCAAGGTAAGCTCTAATGGCACAAATTGAACTGATGCCCCGTTTTAATGATTTTCCAGCAATTGCCCGCAAGCCATTAACCACCTTACAGGTCAATCTCGGTTATGTGTGCAACCAGACCTGTTTTCATTGCCATGTGAACGCGGGTCCGAATCGCAAAGAAATCATGACCGGTGAAACCATTGCTGAAATTCTCGCCTTTATTGATCGCTCCGAGATTACGACACTGGATCTCACTGGCGGCGCTCCAGAAATGAATCCCCATTTCCGTGAGCTGGTTGTGGCGGCGCGGGCTCGCGGGATCAAAGTGATGGATCGTTGCAACCTGACCATTCTCTCTCAGCCGGGTTATGAAACCTTGGGAGCCTTTTTGGCTGAACAGCAGGTGGAAGTCGTGGCGTCCTTGCCGTGTTATTTAGAAGACAATGTCGATGCGCAACGGGGCGATGGGGTATTCCAAGCCAGCCTAGACGGCTTGCGGCAGTTGAATGCCCTAGGCTATGGGCAACCGAGTTCCAATCGGGTCTTAAACTTGGTGTACAACCCGCTAGGTCCGGAATTACCGCCACCACAGGCAGAACTGGAAGCGGCCTACCACCAGCATTTAGAACAGCATTATGGCATACGTTTCAACCAACTGTTTACAATCACCAATATGCCGATCAACCGCTTTGCCAAAACGCTGGCTCGCAAAGGACAGTATCAAAGCTATATGCGTACCCTGCGGGCGGCTCACCAAGACGCGAATCTGGAGGGGGTGATGTGCCGCTCGCTGATTTCGGTCGATTGGCAAGGTTATCTTTATGATTGTGATTTTAATCAGATGCTGCATATCCCCTTAGCCGCCGGTGGCCGACCCAAAACTCATATCCGCGATCTCAATCCCCAAGCCCTGGATCATGCGGAAATCGCTGTGGCCGATCACTGTTTTGGCTGCACTGCCGGTCAGGGGTCAAGCTGCGGGGGAGCCTTAAAAGCCGTATCGTGACAGACCATTCCTGCCCAAATGCCTCCCAATGTCCTATTTTCGGCTGAAATGTTGCCTCTGATCTGCCCACGCCGTTCGCCTTGATTACCGGACTCCTGTTGAACCCTTGTAGGTCGTGCCCCGGATGTGCCCGACGATCCGCCTATAATGTCGGGCAACGTGGCGCTTTTTCCCGACCTACCGCTCGCTGTTGTCCGGTAATCCGCTTGAATGGCTATAAGCTGTTTTTTGCTCCCTCTGCCTTTGGGAGAGGGTTGGAGGGTTCAGTTAAATTGACAGGATACGTTATCATAAGACATTGACCTGCTATGGACGCCTGATGACTGCTCGTGATCCCCGTGTGTTATTGCCCTTACTGCGCTATTTACTGCCGTATCGCTGGCATCTGGTTGCGGCGGGTTGCGCATTGATAATTGCCGCTGGCGGTTTGTTGCTGCTTGGTCAAGGTCTGCGCTTGGTCGTTGATCAAGGCTTTGCCGCCGGTGAGGCGGAATTCCTGAATCAAGCCTTGCTGGGTACTATGGTGGTGGTGGCGGTGCTGGCGGTGGCCGCTGCCCTGCGTTATTACTGGGTGAGCTGGATTGGAGAACGGCTGGCGGCGGACCTCAGAGTGGCGGTATTTGCCCATTTGCTGACCTTAGAACCCGCGTTTTTCGAGCGCAATGGTGCGGGGGAAATTCAATCGCGCCTGACGGCAGACACTACGGTGTTGCAAAATCTGTTCGGCTCGTCGATGTCGATTGCGTTGCGCAGTCTGCTGACCCTGTTGGGAGCGCTGTTATTGCTGTTTATCACCAATCCGTGGTTGGCCGGATTAGTGGTCTTGGGCATTCCACTGACGCTGATTCCGATTGTCGCCTTTGGGCGGCGAGTGCGGCGCTTATCGCGGGTCAGCCAGGATCGGGTGGCCGAACTCGGTAGCTATGCTGGTGAAGCCCTGCACGCCATTCGCACGGTGCAGGCGTTTGGGCATGAAGCCGCAGATCGACGCGATTACTCGCAACGGGTTGAAGACGCCTTTGCCACGGCCATTGCCCGCACTCGCCAGCGCGCCTGGCTGGCGGGCATGGCGCTGTTTTTGGTGTTCGCCGCTGTGGGGGTGATTCTGTGGCAAGGCGGTCATGCCGTATTGGTCGGTTCCATGAGTGCCGGGGAATTATCAGCGTTTGTCTTCTATGCGGTGTTGGCAGCCGGTGCGGTGGCGGCACTCTCAGAAGTCGCTGGCGATGTGTTGCGCGGTGTGGGGGCGACCGAGCGTTTACTAGAGTTGCTCAGGGCGCAACCGCATATCACGGCCCCTGCCCAACCCCAGAGTTTGCCGCAACCGGTGCGCGGTGCCATCCAGTTCGCTAACGTCAGTTTTGCCTATCCGACACGGCTGGATGCGCCCGCATTGAGTGAATTGGATCTGCAGATTGCGCCGGGCGAGCGTGTAGCACTGGTCGGGCCGTCTGGGGCGGGTAAAAGCACGGTATTGCAGTTACTGCTGCGGTTCCACGATCCGCTGCACGGCAGTGTGCGTCTCGACGGGATTGATGTGCGTCAGCTTGATCCGGCGGATCTGCGCCGTCATCTGGGTTTGGTCGCCCAAGAGCCAGTACTGTTTACGGGGACGGCGGCCGATAATATCCGCTATGGCCGACCGGATGCCGATGATGAGGCGGTGTATATGGCCGCCCGCGATGCCCAAGCCTTGGAGTTCATCCAAGCTCTGCCGCAGGGCATGGATACCTTTTTGGGGCCTGGCGGGATTCAATTATCCGGTGGGCAACGGCAGCGCATTGCCATTGCTCGGGCTATTTTGCGTGATCCCGTGGTGTTGCTACTGGATGAGGCCACCAGCGCCCTAGATGCCGCCAGCGAGCAGGCAGTACAACAGGCGCTGGAGCGGCTGATGCTGGGGCGTACCAGTGTGGTCATCGCCCACCGCTTGGCTACGGTGATTGCCGCCGACCGGATTGTGGTGTTGGATCGGGGGCGCTTAGTGGCTGCCGGTCGCCATGAGGAATTGCTGCAAACCTGTGAGTTATACAATCATCTGGCGTCGCTGCAATTACAAGACGAGCGGGGTTTAAGTGTTTAAGCGCTATAGCCATTGGCATTGATTCACGGACACGCCCATCGCTCATCCGTTGCCGGTAGGTAGTGAGCCTAACGTTCTGCCGTCATTCCGCCAAGGACTGGCGGAATCCAGTCACAGGGAGGTGAACCGTGAGGTTGGCAACGGTGGTCACATGTTACCCTGATGCTGCTATCCAGTCCTAGGCAGCCGTCCTTGGCACTGGATTCCGCCAATCCCTGGCGGAATGACGAGGTTTATGGCGGTGAGCGTTCTTCATGAGTCCGGTAATCAGGGCAAACGACTATATGGGGAGGGATGCGCTCATAGTTGATAATCGCCGTTCGCAGTGCCTCGGGCAGCGTGGCACTGCGCTGCGCTTGGAAATCAAACCAGACCATAACACCTACCGAGGTAGCGGCGGGCTGGCTCTGGCCTTGCGGGTAAATGGCCGCTTGGCAGTGCAGACTACGGCGGCTGATGCGCTCAATGCGGGTCGCAACCTCTAGGGTAGTGGGGTAGGTGATTTGCTGGAGAAACTGACAACGGATGTCGGCCAGCACCATTAATTGATGGGGGGGTAATTCAGCCGGTAGCAGGGTGTGCAGATAGGCCACGCGCCCCGATTCTAAATAACGGAAATATTGAACATTATTCACATGCCCTAGGGCATCCATATCGCCCCAGCGTACTGGTAGGGTCAGGCAATGGCGGAAATCATCGCGGTGCATGGTGTAGGGTTCAGCTCAATCCAAGCTCAATGTGATTACCAGATCAGTATACAATAGCGGTTTTCATCACACTCGAACGATTTATGTCCGGTAATACCTTTGGCAAATTATTCACCATCACCAGTTTTGGCGAGAGTCATGGCCCAGCCTTGGGGGCAGTGGTTGACGGTTGTCCGCCCGGTCTAGCCCTGTGCGAGGCGGATTTACAGCACGATCTGGATCGGCGTCGCCCTGGCACCAGCCGCCATACCACCCAGCGGCGCGAACCCGATCAAGTGCGGATTCTCTCCGGCGTATTCGAGGGCGTTACCACGGGTACGCCGATTGGTCTACTGATTGAAAACGTCGATCAACGCTCGCGGGATTACGGCAAAATTGTCGATAAATTCCGGCCCGGCCATGCCGATTACACCTACCACATGAAATACGGACGGCGTGACCCGCGCGGCGGTGGGCGCAGTTCGGCCCGAGAAACTGCCCTGCGGGTGGCCGCAGGGGCGATTGCCAAAAAATACTTGCTGCAGCGTTATGGCGTGATGATTCGGGGTTATCTGGCTCAGCTTGGGCCATTACGCCCGACGCGATTCGACTGGGATGGGGTCGAAACCAATGCGTTTTTTTGTCCCGATCCCGATTTAGTCCCCGCTTTGGAGGACTATATGATTCAATTACGCCGTGATTTGGATTCGGTAGGCGCTAAAGTGACAGTGGTCGCTAGCGGCGCGCCACCGGGTTGGGGAGAACCCATTTTTGACCGCTTGGACGCCGATCTCGCCCATGCGCTGATGAGTATTAATGCGGTCAAAGCCGTAGAAATCGGCGCTGGGGTAGAGTGTGCGGCTCAGCGCGGCAGTCAACACCGTGACGAGCTGACCCCCCAAGGTTTTACCTCGAATAACTCCGGCGGGGTGCTGGGCGGTATTTCCACCGGCCAAGACATCGTCGCCCATATTACGCTCAAGCCCACGTCCAGCATCCAAGTGCCGGGGCGCACGGTCGATATCAAGGGCGAACCGGCGGAGATCATCACCACCGGTCGCCATGATCCCTGTGTCGGTATTCGCGCCACACCGATTGCAGAAGCCATGCTGGCCCTGGTGCTGATGGATCATAGTCTGCGCCA
>PWUP01000174.1 GCA_003562535.1 Gammaproteobacteria bacterium
CCGGCGAGGAATCCGAGGATCACCGTCGGCAAGGCTTCCATGATCTCAATCGTCGGTTTCACTGCGGAGCGCATGTGGCGCTGCATGAAATACGCGGTGTAAATCGCCCCCATAACCGCCAGCGGGATGGCAAACAACATGGCATAGAAGGCCGCTTTCAGCGTACCCACCGTCATGGGAATCAAACTGAATTTAGGTTCGAAGTCGTCGGTGGCACCCGAAGACTGCCAGACATAATCCGGCTCGCTGCGCCCCTCATACCAGACCCGTCCCCACAGCGCTTGTAGCGAAGCCTCAGGATGGGGATTCCTCAGATTCAGAAAATTTAACTGCCCGGTATTATCCAGTACCAGCATGGCACGGTTCACGGGTGACAGGCCGATATGGGTAATCGGGCGTTCGGTCAGTTGCTGTTTGAGCAATGTGCGGTTGGAGGTGGCGTAATGTATGCCCAGTGTTCCTGCCGCATCGCCGACATAAAACCCTTTGCGTGCCAGTTCAGGCGCGATAGCCGTGATCGGCGCGCTGTGCGGCTCAAAGCTGCGGACTTGAGCCAAACGTTGAACCCTGTCAGCACCACGCACGAGAAACCACTGACTGAGAGAACCGTCCGATCCGCCGACAATCAGCGATAGGGTACCGACCAAGAAATCAATGGCGGTGATCTGCTCACCAGCGGCCACCACTTGCTGCGAATCGACAATCCGGGCTTGCGCTGGCGAGCTGATGTCATAGTAGTGCAACCGCCCCTCGGTATCCGCCACATACAAACTGCGATGGGTGCTATCGACCAGTAAACGCTCGGTTTGACCGGGCGGTGTGGGCAGTTGATGGGATTGCTGGCGGACTTCGACCTCGCCGGTGAACATCGACGTTGTCGTGGTGTAGCGCGACAGCATCAATCGGCCATCGTCGGTTAATCCAGCGGCAATATAACCTTGTGATCCACGTTCCAACGCAAGATGCGTGATGGTACGCCCGTCTGGGTCAAGCACCACCGGTACTTCGCCGAGAGGAAACTCAAGCTTGGGTTCAATATGGCGGCGATCATCGGGAAAGGTCAGATTGTAAGCATGTTGGGCGACAATGGCCGAACCATCGGAAAGACCAAACGCCACTAGGCGTCCGCGAGGCTCCCCAGCCGTAAAACTGGTAATGGTTACGCCCTCTGGGATGGGCAAAGTGAATTGCCGCCGTATCGTGCCCGAATCGGGTTCAAAAAAAGTGGCTACCCCATCGCTGGAAAAACGCACTGCCAGTTCTTGGTAGCGCTCCATGGTGAGGTAGTAGGTTTCCGCATGGACATCGCCGGGGATGACATAGCCGGTCTGCGGGGTGACGCTGGCGGGTCGCAGTAACGGGACGACTTCATAGAACAAATACACGAAAATCAATGCCAGAGCGATCACTACCCCGATACCGCCTGAACCCACGCCATAGCGTGAAAAATTGTTTTTGAAATAACGCCACTTGCGGAGCCGAGCACGCTGTTCACCACTGGGCAACAGCGTTCGTCCCGGACTCCACCCCTTGGGCTGACCGCTAGAAGAAAGAGGTAAATCGCTCATGATGTGCGTTGCCTATCGAGTTAAGCCGTAAAATTAACCAGTAAAAAGCCCGAACGGCTAGCTATCGCCGTTCAGGCTCAGGAACCAACAGGGTGTTAGTGTGGGTCAATCAATCCTCAAGCCCAAGCTCAGCGCGGACGCGGCTGGCTATGGATTCTGGCAAGGGCACATAGCCATCCCGAGCCACCACTTCTTGACCTTGACGCGATAACACCATTTTGAAAAACTCGCGCTCTAAAGGCGGCAAGCCTCGGTTAGGATGCGAGTTGACATAGACCAGTAACATCCGGGCCAGTGGATAATCACCGGACACTGCATTCTCAGCGGTAGGCTCGAACAGCGCATCTTCACGGCCTAGGGCAATGGCGCGTACCCCAGCAGTGGCGTAACCAATTCCGGAATAGCCGATACCGTTAATGGACTCATTAACCGCCTGCACTACGGAAGACGATCCGGGTTGTTCATTGGTAGCGGGTTTGAAATCCCCGCCACACATGGCATTCTGACGGAAATAGCCATAAGTCCCAGACACGGCATTACGTCCATATAGAGCGATATCACGGTTTTCCCAAGCACCACCGAGACCCAACTGTCCCCAACGGGTAATGTCTTCGTCATGACCGCAGCGGCGATCCGTTGAGTAAATCGCATCCACTTGCGCCAGAGTCAGACCCTCAATGGGGTTATCGCGGTTGACGTAAACGGCTAGTAAGTCAATAGCAACCCCCACTTGAGTCGGTGGATAGCCATGCACTTCCTCGAAGGTTTGAATCTCTGAGGAACGCATGGGACGGCTCATGGGGCCAAAGTTGGCGGTGCCTTCAGTAATGGCAGGCGGCGCCGTACCGGAACCCGCGCCTTGGATTTGAATTCTGACGTTGGGGTAAAATCGCTCGAACTCCTCTGCCCAAAGCGTCATCAGATTATTCAGCGTGTCCGAGCCGATCGACGACAGATTGCCGGAAATACCTGATACGCGCTCGTATTCAGGCAAATTCGGGTCAACACGGTCAGCCATGGCTGGAGCAGCGGTCAACAATAACGCCGAGGTGACGGCGACCATATTCATTCTAAGATTCATGGATTACTTACTCCTAACTAATAAAGGGTAAATTGCTGAAAATGTTTATGAGATTGTTGAGTGTGCAATACAATCGCATTAAGTTTCCTTTGCACTTTTTTGCGTAGTATGGGCGAGTGATGTTTCAATTCTTTTAAGGGAATATGATAATTATGTGACATTGTAACTTAAGAGAGCGGATTAATTATTTGATATATTAATTATTTTTTGCTGTGCTGCGTTTTGACTGCATGACTGTGACAACAATTATGAACCTATTAAGGAAGAGAGCCGCGCTGCGTTCACATTCGAAAATTGCGTAGAATCTTGTTAAATTGTCTTGCGTTGAACTAACCCGACTCGGCTTAATCGTATCGGTACAGTGAAAAGTGCCTGTGAGCAAGCTGAATATTTGATTAATCAATTGGATAAGGATGAAACTATGAAATTGCCTATTGCTTCCGCTGTGGCCGTGCTGACCTTGGGGCTGAGCAGCCCGACATTGGCTCAGTCGCCACTGGATACGGAACAACAACAGCTCAGTTATATTCTCGGCCTCGATGTCGGTGAGTCACTGCAAAACCTCGAAATCGATATTGATGTTGATTTACTGATGACCGGCATCGGCCATGCCTTGAGTGGGGAGGAGCGTTTGATCAGTGCCGATGAAGCGGACGGTATACGCAATGCCTTCATTCAGCGCATGCAGGCTCAAGCGCAGCAGGAAGCCTTTGCTCAGTCACAGGCTTTGCTGGAACAAGGTCAGCAGTTCATGACCGATAACGCCCAGCGCGACGGGGTTGAGGTCACGGATTCTGGGTTACAGTATGAAGTCTTGGAAGCGGCTGAAGGGGACAGTCCCGCCGCCACCGATGTCGTGACGGTGCATTATCGCGGCACTTTGATTGACGGCACGGAATTTGACAGCTCCTATGGCCGTGGTGAGCCGGCCACGTTTCCGCTCGATGGGGTAATCCCCGGCTGGACGGAAGGCTTGCAGTTGATGACGGTCGGCAGCACCTATCGTTTCGTGATTCCCCCCGACTTAGCTTATGGCGAACAAGGTGCCGGTCAGGTGATCGCGCCCAATTCAACCTTGGTGTTTGAAGTCGAGTTGCTTGGTATTGAGTAAGGATTAAGCATTACGGGTACGCTCAGCGTTGAGCGTACCGGTATCTACCATTCGGCGAACCCTTGACCCAGGATTCTGACAATGACCTCTAAACCTCCTCTGCGTATCGGTATTGGTGGGCCGGTTGGCTCCGGTAAAACGGCGCTGGTGGCTGCCCTGTGCCAGGCTTTGCGTGAGCGTTATCCTATTGCCGTAGTCACTAACGATATTTATACCCGTGAAGATGCGGAGTTCCTCACTCGGCATCAAGCCCTAGCCCCCGAGCGTATTCTCGGCGTCGAGACCGGCGGTTGTCCGCATACCGCTATCCGTGAAGACGCCTCAATGAATTTAGCCGCCGTAGCCGAATTGCATCAGCGGTTCCCCGATCTGGAGTTAGTGTTGGTGGAATCGGGTGGTGATAATTTAGCCGCGACTTTCAGCCCCGAGTTGTCGGATCTGACCCTGTATGTGATCGATGTAGCCGCTGGTGATAAAATTCCGCGTAAAGGTGGCCCTGGGATTACTCGCTCTGATCTGTTGATCATCAATAAAACCGATCTCGCCCCCTATGTCGGTGCTTCCTTAGACGTGATGGAGCGGGATGCGCGTAAAATGCGCGGTGACCGCCCCTTTGTGTTCACCAATCTCAAAACCGGCGACGGCTTATCCACCGTTATTGAGTTCATTATCCGCGAAGGCATGCTGGCAACCGCGTGAGTAACGGGCCGTGGTTCATTCCCCTGCTGCTGATCGTATTCGGCGGCGCTTGGGCTCTGTCGTGTTGGCTACTCAGCCGTCTTGGCTGGTCTGGTCTCGCTCAGCACTACCCCGATCAACCCGAGGAACAAGGCCCTTCTTGGGTCATGCCGTGGGCTAGAGTCGGCTGGGCCAATTACCGCAGCACCCTGAAGCTGACCGCCACCCAAGGCGGATTACGGCTCAATGCCTTGGCGTTCGTCCGCCCCGGCCATCAGCCTATATTAATTCCGTGGCCAGCACTCAGCTTTGAACGCACTCACTGGGTCACCGTCCCCGCCGTGCGCTTACACACAGCCCAATGCCCGCGTACCTCAGTAGTCATCCCAGCGAAATATGCCGATACCATTGCGCTCACCGTGGGTGCCGCTTGGCCGCAGGATTGATCTGAACTACGGGCTTAGGATACTTTTTGCACATAGGCGATTGAATCGGTACACTGGCAGCCGTCAGTAGTGTACTCTTAAAGATAGTCGTTCGCCCTGATGACGCGACTGTCTGGTGACAGCGTATAGCTTGGATTGACTGACACAACAAGTCTCAACTTTATATTATAAAAACAAAGACTCATCATAATAGTCTTTGACCATCAATAAACTTGGAGGATTTTGGATGAACTCTGATCGACTCACCGCCGGTCGGCGACTGGCGACCGTGGCAGCGTCTGCCGCCTTATTGACGGCGACCTTATTAGGCAGTGTAGCCAGTGCTCAAGAACGGGTTCGCTGGCAAGTCCCGATTGCTTTTCCATCGCATTTAGTCGGCTTGAGTACCCCGGTGCAATACCTGAGCCGCTCGCTCAATGACGTATCCGGCGGCAGTATTACTCTGCGCTATTACGAACCGGGTGAACTGATTCCCCCGTTTGAAATTCTCGATGCGGTGTCCGAAGGCCGTTATCCTGCCGGTTTCACTTGGGTAGGCTACGATCAGGGCAGCATTCCAGCACTGCCGCTGTTTTCCGGCCCTCCGTTTGGCATGGAACCTCCCGCCTATATGGCTTGGCATTATTTCGGCGGCGGTCATGAATTGTTGCAAGAAA
>PWUP01000366.1 GCA_003562535.1 Gammaproteobacteria bacterium
ACCGGCAACCGTCGCCAACGCCGCGCTTGCTCAATCGCTGCTGTCGCCAGACCATGCCAAGTGGTTGGCGGTGAACCAGTGAAGTGATAGGTTCCCCATAGCCCACCCTTCGCCCATGCCGGATGGCGCAGACTATGCAGCAAGACCGCCGCAATATCTCCGGCAAACGTCGGGCTGCCGTGTTGATCGGCGACCACGCGCAGATGGTCACGCTCGCCCGCCAACCGCAACATGGTCTTCACAAAATTATGCCCGTGTACGCCGAATACCCAACTGGTACGGAGAATCAGATGCTGGCTTAGAGTCTGGCGCACCGCCTGCTCACCCGCCCATTTGCTCTGGCCATAGACACCGAGTGGACTCACCGGATCGTCCTCACGATAGGGGCGGCTTTGATCCCCGGCAAACACATAATCGGTGGACAGATGCAGCAGGGGAATACCGCGCTCGGCACAAGCGGCGGCGAGATAGGCCGGCCCGTCACGATTCACCGCATAGGCTTGTTCGGGTTCTTGCTCGGCGCGATCCACCGCCGTATACGCTGCGGCATTGATGACGACATCGATAGCCGCCTCGGTCACGATCTGTTTCACCGCTTGGGCATCGGTAATATCCAGACCCTCGGCGTCCACCGCCAAAACCTCAAAACCGGCTAGCGGTGCTTGGCGGCTCAGCTCCCAACCGACTTGGCCTTTGGCTCCGGTAATTAATATCTTCATAAGTCCGGTAAATGCGCTTGTTCATGCAAGCAAGGATTATGCCGATCTTTGGCCGACAGGCTGATCTCCGTAACGGCGGATAATGGCCACTCAATACCGATAGCGGGGTCATTCCAAGCTATCCCGTATTCGGATTGAGGATGATAATAATCCGTGCATTTATAGACAAAATCAGCGACTTCAGAGAGGACGACAAAGCCATGAGCAAAGCCAGGGGGGATATACATTTGGCACAAAGACTCGTCATTTAACTCCATGCCCACCCAACGGCCAAAATGCGGCGATCCTCGGCGCACATCCACGGCCACATCGAACACCCGTCCCGAAGTCACCCTGACCAGTTTGCCTTGAGGCTGGTGGAGTTGATAATGCAGTCCGCGCAAGACTCCCCGCCGCGAGCGCGAATGATTATCTTGGACAAACGCCGGAATGCCCCAGTCGGCGAACAGGCTGGCTCGATAGGTTTCCAGAAAAAACCCACGCGCATCTCCAAACACCTGCGGCTCTACACACAGGACGCCCGGCAGTGTCATCTCGCTGATCTTCATGCCCGCACCCTGTGCTGTAACAGCATCCGTAAATACGCACCATAACCACTTTTATCCAGAGCGGCGGCCAGCCGCTCTAATTGGCCATCATCGATATAGCCCATACGCCAAGCGATTTCTTCAGGACAGGCGATTTTCAAGCCTTGGCGTTGTTCCACCACTTCGATGAATTGCGCCGCAGCCAGCAAAGAGGCATGGGTTCCGGTGTCCAGCCAAGCATAGCCTCGGCCCAGAACCTCGACGTTGAGATCACCACGGCGCAAATAGGCATTATTGACATCGGTGATTTCCAGCTCCCCCCGCGCCGAAGGCTTGACATCGCGGGCAATGCCCACGACATCATTATCATAGAAATACAACCCCGTGACAGCATAATGCGATTTGGGCTGGGAGGGCTTTTCTTCAATACTAATGGCCTTGCCGGTCTGATCAAATTCAACCACGCCGTAGCGCTGGGGATCAGTGACATAGTAACCCAATACGGTAGCGCCGCTGCGGCGTGTGGTGGCGTTGACCAATAGCTCGGATAAGCCATGCCCATAGAAAATATTATCCCCCAAGACCAAGCTTACGGGACGATGCGCAATAAACTCAGCGCCGATTAAAAACGCCTGCGCCAGCCCGTCAGGACTCGGCTGCACGGCATAGGACAGATTCAGCCCCCAAGCACTGCCATCACCCAATAATTGCTGGAATGCGGCCTGATCTTGGGGGGTGGTGATGAGCAATATATCGCGGATACCCGCCAACATCAGGGTACTGAGCGGGTAATAAATCATCGGTTTGTCGTAAATCGGCATTAACTGCTTGCTGATGACTCGCGTCAAGGGGTGCAATCGAGTGCCGGAGCCACCGGCTAAAATAATACCTTTGCAACTCAAAAGACTACTCCACGGTAACGGATTTAGCCAAATTACGCGGCTGATCGACATCCGTACCTTTTAATACTGCCACATGATAAGCCAGCAATTGCAAAGGCACAGTGAACACAATCGGTGCGATCAACTCGGCGACCGCCTGTAAATTCAAGACTTCTAGATCGGCATCCGTTTGCACGGCGACCTCATGATCCGCAAACAGCAGCAAACGCCCACCGCGCGCCCGTACTTCTTGAAGATTGGACAATAATTTATCCAGCAGGGCATCGTTGGGTAACACCGCTACGACCGGCATATCTTCATCCACCAAGGCCAGCGGCCCGTGTTTCAGCTCGCCGGCGGCGTAGGCTTCGGCATGGATATAGGAAATTTCCTTGAGCTTCAGCGCGCCTTCCATCGCCACCGGATACATCAAACCCCGCCCTAGAAACAGGGCATGGTGTTTGTCGATAAACTGCTCGGCCAAGGCTTCGACCGCATCATTTAACGCCAGTGCCTGCTCCAATTGCACCGGCAGTTGCTGCAAGGCGGTCACCCAGTGGTTTTCCTGCTCGGCACTCAGGCCAAAATGCCGTCCTAGCGCCAAATTCAGCAACATTAATGCCGTCAACTGGGTGGTAAATGCCTTGGTCGAGGCGACCCCAATTTCCCGACCGGCACGGGTCAGTAATACGGCGTCAGCCGCTCTGACCAGCGACGATTCGGCGACATTACAAATCGCCAGAACGCCTAAACAGCCTCGGTTACGCGCTTCCGCCAATGCTGCCAGCGTGTCAGCGGTTTCCCCAGATTGCGAGATGCACACCACTAAGGTCTGAGCCGTCGTCACCACCGGACGGTAGCGGTATTCGCTAGCGATTTCCACCAAACAGGGAATGCCTAAGGCTTCCAGCCAGTAACGCGCCACTAGACCGGCATGGTAACTGGTACCACAGGCAATGATATGAACCTGCTGGGTCTGAGCGAACAAGGCATCGGCTTCAGTACCCCAACAACCGTCAACTAACTTCCCGGCGTAGATACGCCCTTCCAAAGTGGCCGCTACCGCTTGGGGCTGCTCAAAGATTTCCTTGAGCATATAGTGGCGGTAGCCGCCCTTATCCGCCACATCGACCGCCTGTTGCGAGTAACTGAGCGGCCTTGCGACCGGCTCACCGCTGCGGTCATAAATATGGAATTGCTCGCGCTCCAGCTCGGCCACATCGCCTTCTTCGAGAAACACAAAGCGCTGGGTGACCGGCACCAAGGCAAACACATCGGAGGCGATAAAATGCTCACCGATGCCGATGCCAATCACTAAGGGGCTGCCCCGCCGAGCCGCAATCAAGGATTCAGGATGACGGGCGCTGATCACGCCTAAGCTGTACGCGCCCTCTAATTCGGCCAAGGCGTTCTGCACGGCGGCCAGTAAATCTGTACTATCACCGAGATGATGATGGATCAAATGCGCGACGACTTCGGTGTCGGTATCCGAACTGAAGGTATAGCCCAGGGTTTTCAGCCGGTCTTGCAGGGGACGAAAATTCTCAATGATGCCGTTATGCACCACCGCAATGCGGTCGGCGCTGAAATGCGGGTGGGCATTGCGCTCGCTGGGCACACCGTGCGTGGCCCAGCGGGTATGGGCTATGCCTGTACTGCCCCGCACCGGCTGGGCGGTTAACAATTCGGTTAAAGCAGCGACCTTGCCTACTGCCCGAGTGCGCTCTAATGTCCCTTGGCGATTAATTACGGCTAAACCGGCGGAATCGTAACCGCGATATTCCAAACGCCGCAAGCCTTCAAGCAGAATCGGCGTGACGTTGCGTTCTGCGACTGCACCGACAATACCACACATAAAATATCCCCCCTAGTCTGCGTCGGTTGCTGGATTTAAACCGTTGCCACCGTAGTGTTGATGAAGATAGTCACGAAACCCCGTACCCAGTTCGGTGTGCTTTAAGCCATATTCAACCGTAGCGATTAAATAATCGAGCTTGGAGCCACAGTCATAACGCCGTCCCTCGAATTCATAGGCCAGTACTTGCTCTTCTTGTAACAGCATGGCGATGGCGTCAGTGAGTTGAATTTCGTTGCCTGCCCCACGCGGTGTAGTTTGCAGCAAGTCGAAAATACGCGGCGTCAGCAGGTAACGCCCCACCACACCTAAATTTGAGGGAGCATCAGCGGGTTTGGGTTTTTCAACAATGGCGTCCAAATTACCCAAGCGTTTCGCAAAGGGCAAAGTACGGACAATGCCATACTGTTGAGTATGGTCTTCTGGGACACGCTCCACCCCAAGAATCGAACACTGATATTTATTAAAATGCTCGACCATTTGGCTGAGTGCACCGACAGGCGCATCGATCAAATCATCAGCCAGCAGTACGGCGAACGGTTGCTCACCCACCACCGACCGAGCGCACAACACCGCATGACCTAAGCCTAAAGCCTCGGCTTGGCGGATGTACACGCATTCGACATGTTCGGGCACAATGCCCTGCACCACTTCCAGCAACTCATTTTTACCGCGTTTACGCAGTTCTTCTTCGAGTTCATAGGCTTTATCAAAATGATCGGCGATGGCGTTTTTCGTGCGTCCGATAATAAAGACTAACGTATCGACCCCGGCGCTGACGGCTTCTTCGACGGCGTATTGGATTAAGGGTCGGTCAACAATCGGCAGCATTTCCTTGGGGCTGGCTTTGGTGGCTGGCAAGAACCGGGTGCCCAGGCCGGCCACCGGAAATACCGCCTTGGTAATTTTGCGTTTCACAATGAGGCTCCCTAATGAAATAGAGGTATTATGACACGTTTGGGATGCAATGCCTGCCTAGTAATCGTCCCCAACTCAGTCGTTCTGTTCGGCAGCACTTGACAGCGCCTGTCATTATTTCCATAATTATTGATCTTCGTTGGCTATGTAGCTCAGTTGGTTAGAGCACATCACTCATAATGATGGGGTCGGTGGTTCAAGTCCACCCATAGCCACCATAAAACCTGCTGTCAAAACAATCCCCCATGCTACGTCCGACGGTTATTTCATCAATGTCCGCCGTAAGTCTACCAAGCAGTCAATTTTGACCCGCTTGGCGGTTCGTTGTGGCCTTGTGGGGGAGATGAGTCACTACGCTGCACCGCTTGCGCCACACAGTATGCGCTATAATCGCCGTGCAATCTAATTTGGCATTATTCTTGTTTGCGTTATACCTAGAGTAACGGTGAGCCGAGTAGACCTGATTCAACGAATGGCGGAATGGTGACGATGAGCAGCCCCAGCGACAACCGAATATTTGCGGTCTACAGCCCTTTAGGGCCGGATGCGCTATTGGTGCGTCAGATGCACGGCCAAGAGCGTTTAGGACGATTGTTTGAATACCGCTTAG
>PWUP01000255.1 GCA_003562535.1 Gammaproteobacteria bacterium
AGCGGGTCTCGGACTTGATTGCTGAGATCTCAGCGTCATCGGATGAACAAAGCACGGGGATTGACCAAGTCAACACGGCCATCACCCAGATGGACGAAGTGACGCAGCAGAATGCCTCGCTGGTAGAACAAGCGGCGGCGGCGGCGGAATCCCTGGAAGAGCAAGCGCAGGCGCTGAATCAAGCGGTGAGTATTTTCCGCACATCGGATCAACCGACGGCTTCGGCACCGGCGACTCGGGCCTTGCCAACCGCCAAGCGCGCCGCTAAACCGGCTCCGGCACCACGCAAACAGGTCGCACCGCAACCGGCTAAAACACCCCGTTCCGGTTCCAATGATGACTGGGAGGAATTTTAACCGTTTGAACCCTTATCCATTCACTCGCTCCGAACAGCCTCATTTCACGACGCTGACGGTAGTGCACTGGATTCCAGAGGATTCCATGTGTGCGATTACGCTACCGCTAATCGCACCTACGCAGGCTCGTTGTGCAGTATTGATGTACGGCATTCGTTTGTCCTCTTCGATAGCCTAAATGGTCTGTCTCGTTCCCACGCTCCTGCGTCACTGCCATTAAGTTAGCGCCACCCGCTGGCGGACGGGGCATAACTCGGATCTCCATAGCGGAATTTGGAATTGCTGAACTGCCCCATTAATACCGTGCCAAGACGGTTGATTTTATGATTCAATAGGACAGTTTAACCACCCCACAGCTTAAAGGAGCAAACAATCGATGAGTATGGCCGACCGCGACGGTGTGATCTGGTATGACGGTGAATTTGTGCCCTGGCGCGATGCCACCACCCATGTGCTCACCCACACCCTACACTATGGCATGGGCATTTTTGAAGGGGTACGCGCTTATAAAACCGATCGCGGCGTCGCCATTTTTCGGCTCCACGACCACACCCGGCGGTTTTTTCGCTCAGCGAAAATTTTAGGCATGCACCTGCCCTATGATGAGGCGACGTTAAATCACGCCTGCCTAGAGACGCTCAGCAGAAATCAATTACACGAGGGCGGTTATTTGCGCCCCATGGCCTTTTACGGCTCTGAGGGCATGGGTTTGCGCGCCGATAATCTTCAAGTGCATACCATTGTTGCGACATGGCCGTGGCCAGCCTATTTAGGCGACGAGGGTCTGGAGCGCGGCATTCGGGTGCGAGTGTCGTCTTTCACACGCCACCATGTCAACGCCGCTATGGCACGAGCCAAAGCCAATGGCAATTATATTAATTCCACACTGGCGCTCCAAGAAGCCCTGCGTGATGGTTATGACGAAGCGATTTTGCTCGATGCCCAAGGTTATGTGGCCGAAGGCAGTGGCGAAAATTTATTCGTAGTCAGTGAAGGAGTGATTTATACGCCACCGCTGACCTCGGTACTGGACGGCATTACTCGGCGCACGGTGATGCAATTATGCGCCGAGCATGGGCTGGAGTGTCGCGAGAAACTCATGACCCGCGACGAGTTATACGTTGCCGATGAGCTGTTTTTCACCGGCACAGCGGCTGAAGTCACTCCCATCCGTGAAGTGGATGGTCGGCGCATTGGTGAGGGAGGCCGTGGCCCGATTACGACGCGCTTACAGCGAGCGTACTTCGATGCCGTCTATGGGCGTGCGCCCCAACACGAGCGCTGGCTTAACCGCGTGGTGTAGGCACGATTCGCGATCCGCTTATTCAATAGCAATAAACTCATCCGTTGCTCGCATATAAGGGCGCAATACCTCCGGGATGCGCACTCGGCCATCGGCTTGCTGATAATTTTCCAACACCGCAACCAATGTGCGCCCTACGGCCAACCCAGAACCGTTCAGAGTATGCACGGGTTCTGGTTTGCCGGTGTCGGGATTACGCCAGCGAGCCTGCATCCGTCGTGCTTGAAAGGCTTCACAGTTACTGCATGAGGAAATCTCTCGGTAGGTGTTCTGCCCCGGCAACCAGACTTCGATGTCATAGGTTTTGGCGGCTCCAAACCCGATATCTCCACTGCATAAGGCCACAACGCGATAGGGTAATTGCAGGTGCTGCAAGACCTGCTCAGCATTCTGGGTCAGTTCCTCCAAAGCCGAATAGGAGTCTTCAGGACGGACAATATGCACCAGCTCAACTTTCTCAAACTGATGCTGACGAATCATGCCGCGCACATCTTTGCCATAGGAGCCAGCCTCACTCCGAAAACAGGGCGTGTGACACACCCACTTCAGCGGCAGTTGTTCGGGGGTAAGAATCGTATCACGCACTAAATTAGTCACCGGCACTTCGGCGGTGGGAATTAAATAATAGCCCTTGGTGCGCTCGATGGGAAACAAGTCTTCTTCGAATTTAGGCAATTGTCCCGTGCCCTGCAAAGTCGTGGCATTAACCATAAACGGCACCATGACTTCCCGATAACCGTGCTGGGTGGTGTGCAGATCCAGCATAAATTGCGCCAATGCGCGATGCAGCCGTGCCAGACTGTGGTGAATCACGACGAAGCGTGCTCCGGTGAGTTTACCACCGGCTTCAAAATCCAATAGCGCCTGCCCCACTTCCACATGATCACGGGGGGTAAACGTGAACTGGGGCGGTTCACCCCAGCGCCGCACTTCCAAATTATCCGCTTCGCTGGCACCGACGGGTACGCTGTCATGCGTCAGATTCGGGATGCCAAGTTGTAGCTCAGTGAGTTCAGACTGCAAGGCACTGAGTTCTTGATTGATCTCATCAAGCTGTTCACCCAAGGCCGCCACTTGTGCTTTGAGTGGCTCAATGGCTTGACCGGCGGCCTTAGCTTGGCCAATGGCTTTCGAGCGGGTATTGCGCTCATTGCGTAGGTTTTCTACCTGCACTTGCAGCGTTTTACGGCGCTCTTCTAGGGTATTCAATTGCGCCACATCCAGATGAAAGCCACGTTGGGCTAACTGGCGGGCGACGCCTGCGGGGTCTTGACGGAGTAATTTGGTGTCCAGCATGATAAGTCCTTGCTTAAAAATATAATAACATCAGATCAATAATCGCCGATCACATCGGCTTGTTCGGGTGGATCAAAACGAAACAGGTCGGGTGCCAATTCAGGATTAAACTGGACATCGGCCAGCGCCAAGCGAGTACGCCGGCGGAACCCGTCTTCGATTTCCAATACTTCTAATTCACCGTTGGCAAACGCCAAACGCAGTGTGCTGACTTCGGCACTCTCCACATCGCGGGGGCGCAGTTGATACCACTGCAAACGCCCCGTGCCCTCTAGCCGCCGAATGGTAAACAGTTCGGCCAGCGGCTGCGCTCCACTGAGCAAGGCCAATGGCGTGGTTGCTAAGGTGTCATCCAAAAACTGTACGGTCACCTGCTCCAAATTGGGATCGTACAGCCATAACCGGCGCCCATCGGCAACCAGCAACTGCTCATGGGGAGCGTGGTACACCCAGCGCAGGCGCAGCGGTCGTTGCATAGACAGCGTACCCGATGACTGTTCTAAGCGCCGCCCCTGTTCATCGTAAACCGTCTGGGCAAACTCGGCTTGCAGCGTATCGAGTTCGGCAAAATACGCTTCGATTTCGGCGGTGGTATCGGCCAGTGCAACAGCCGTTAAGCCGATCAGTGCATAACTCCAAAGCATGTGACGTAGCATGTAATTAACCTTCTGGTGGTGGCGGGGCTAAGACCTCACGGACCCCATTATGTTGCGGTGGACCGACCACACCCGCCGCTTCCATCTCTTCAATCAGCCGTGCTGCTCGGTTATAGCCAATTCGTAAGCGCCGCTGCACACTGGAAATCGAGGCTTTGCGTGACTCAGTGACGACTTGTACCGCTTGATCGTACAGCACATCGGTATCGCTGTTGGTCTCACCACCACCGATAAAGGCGGCGACATTGTCCGGTACTTCAGCCGGTTCTTCGAGAATATCCTCGATGTAATCCGGTTGGCCCTGTTGTTTGATGTAATCCACCACCTGGTTGACTTCATGATCTTCGACAAAGGCACCATGCACCCGCTCGGTCAATCCGCTGCCTGGGGGGTGGAACAACATATCGCCGTGGCCGAGTAAGTTTTCCGCGCCCATTTGGTCGAGAATGGTGCGCGAATCGACCTTAGAGGACACTTGGAAAGCGATGCGCGTGGGAATATTGGCCTTGATCAACCCAGTAATGACATCCACTGAAGGCCGCTGCGTGGCGAGAATCAAATGAATACCTGATGCGCGGGCTTTCTGCGCTAAACGCGCAATCAATTCTTCCACTTTTTTACCAACAATCATCATCATGTCGGCCAGCTCATCAATAACCACCACGATAAACGGCAGCGGCTCTAAGGTCGGTACCGGCTGCCCGGCCATTTCGGGACTGGGTTGATACAAGGGATCAGGAATCGGCTGACCGGCAGCAATGGCATCGCGCACTTGACGGTTGAACCCAGCAATATTACGCACTTTCAGTGCGGCCATCAGCCGATAGCGCCGTTCCATCTCAGCCACACACCAACGCAGGGCATTGGCCGCTTCTTTCATATCGGTGACCACCGGGGCCAGTAAATGCGGAATATCTTCATACACGTATAGTTCCAGCATTTTGGGGTCAATTAAAATCAGGCGCACTTCATCAGGCGTCGCTTTATACAGCAGGCTGAGTAGCATGGTATTAATTGCGACCGATTTACCTGAGCCGGTAGTGCCCGCCACCAGCAAATGCGGCATTTTGCCCAGATTAGCCACCACAGGGCGTCCACCGATGTCTTTACCCAACACCAACGTCAGAGGTGAATGGGCATTTTGATACAGCGATGAGGCGAGAATTTCGCCCAGATAGACAATCTGACGGCGTTGATTAGGAATTTCTAACCCGATAAATGATTTACCAGGAATGACTTCCACGACACGGACACTGGTAACGGATAAACCACGCGCTAAATCTTTGGATAAATTGGTGATCTGGTTGACCTTCACCCCAGGGGCAGGATCAACTTCAAAGCGGGTGATCACCGGCCCAGGTTCAACATTGACCACGGTGACTGTCACCCCAAAACTCGCTAATAGGTTTTCCAACTGAGCCGACATGGTATCCAATTCATCATCGCTGTATCCCAATACATGACTCGGCGGTCGATCCAGCAGCTCCAGCGGAGGCAAGGGTAATTTTTCGCGCTTAGGCCATGCGGGACGTGGGGGCGGCACCACCGGTTTGGGGGCTAATGGAGCGCCGGGCACAACCGCAGGCGGTGCGGACGCTCCAGTAGATTTTTTGAATAACGCAGGCAATGAAAACACCGGCGGCGGCGGCTCCTCCGGCTCTTGCTCCAGTACCGACGGCTCGGGATCGCTATCCGCAGCGACAGCATGGACATCTTGACGATCAGCATCAGCATCATCATCGATAGCGACTACAGGGGCTGCGGTCGGCTCAAGCTCAATGGTCTCCAGATGCGGTTCGGCCTGATCCGTCTCCT
>PWUP01000278.1 GCA_003562535.1 Gammaproteobacteria bacterium
CCAGTCTGCTCTAACCTCGGAAACCTGTTGATCCCTCGGTAAATCACCGGCTCCACTGGCACCGACAGTTTGTGCCCAAGCACTGTTTGCCGCTAAACATATAACGACCAGTAGCAGCAATGCACTCAGTAAATACGATATGCAGGGGGAGGTATTAATGCGCATGGCCCATTGAGTAGACATTGTGATCCTCAGAGTGACGGTACCAGCATGCGCACTTTAACCCACTGCTGTGGCTGGCTGCGACACACCAGCCCCTGTTGTGGAACGTCCATAGGGCTACGCACAGTAATGCGCCGACACGGGCGTCCACTGGCCGCATCGTAAATTTCTGCAGTGGTGATCTGAACTTGCTCACCCCAAGGGCTTACGGTGGCCTGAGTGCTTGCCCCTGCGGCGGCAGTCTCGAAAAACGCACTGAGTTCATTGGACAATGGGGTTTGCGTTGGGCTGTGGGTAACGGTGGTCGCGTGAGACGGCCAGCCGTTCATTTCGCGGGCACAACCGCTAACCATCAGAACTAGCAGCATCAGGACAGCCGCGCTATTAAACTTCTTGATAACAACCATGTGAATATCTTAAATATCATACAACTCGGCGACGTGGCAGGACGTATGGTTCAGTCGCCACGACGGAATTGTCAGGTTGCGGGTAGTGAATCCATGTCACATTCGATGGGGTATGCGGTTTGGGGTGATGCTGAGCCATAATACGCTCGGGTCGGGTTTCAGCATCCAACAGTCTTTCTACCAACGCTGGGATCAACACTTTACGGCCACGGATGGAATAAAAGCTGCCGTTAATCTGGCAGTCTTTGAGTAGAAAATACCGCAGGGATTGATAAAAACGGTGCTTGGGTTTGGGTAAGCGCTGCCAGAAAGCATCTAAGGCGCATTGCGCCGTCAATTCAGGCTGGTTATAAATCGCCCGCCCCATGACTTTGGTTGGGCAGCGATGATGGATGGCTTGTAGTCCAACCGTGCTATTAACTGTAACCACGCCAGCGGCATGTTTTAACAAGACGGGTATTGCACCGGTTTCCAAAAATACCACACGATTTTTAATACCTAAAGGAATAGCCAACTGATTCACTACACGCTGATAATTGACAACCTCACTGTCGAGGGGGTGCACTTTGACCGCCAGCCGACTGTTTTTTGGGGCATGTTGGGCAAATGAAGTCAGCACCTCGTTGAGAAACTGGCGCATATTGACGTAATCAGAATGATGCAGCACTTGCGCATCGGCATCAAGCTGTAGCGGAACCAAGTAAAACGGCTCGGGCGATTCCAACAAGGATTGCACCGCCAGCTCACTACGTCGTACTCGACCTAAACGGCGCACTGTGAGTTTACGCAACCACGCCACAGCCTCAAGCAGATACGATACGGGACGATGCGAACGATAAAAAGGGTAAAGCACTGTACCAAAAAATCTTTTGAGATAATAAATATGGCACCAAAACACCAAGCCACGTAAAGTACGGCCTACTGGTTTAGAATTTTCAAAGGCCTGGAGGTCAAGATGGCGGGTATTAGTCTGAGTCAACCAAGCCCGGAAGCGTTCGACGAGATTCGAATGAGCATTGACGCCATCGCATTCTAAGGTAACCCAATTGGGACGCAAATAACCTTCTTCCAACACCCAGATTTTGAGATTCAAATCGTGCTTCAGGGTAATCACTTCTTGGTGATAGGTGCGACAGTCACCATACAGCAGCACATCCGTAACCTCATAGTCTAGGATTACCTTTTTAACCCAGGTTTGAAAATTGGCTGGGCGTCCACGATAGGGTAAGTACTGGGCATGGTGACTGCTTAGACTGCAATCGCCTGAGTTCAGCGCCACTCGCAACACTTGGTGACCGGCCGCGCTTAGAGCGGCGGCAATCTGCTCAAAAAACGGGCCATGAGGCCCCTGCAAAAACAGGAAAACCCTCGTGTTCATGGGTGATTCGCTCGATGTCTGGATGTAATCGGTAGTGTGACTCGCATTGTATAGATAACCATTCGCGACCTGTAGGTTCGTAGGCTATAATATGTCATTGCCTGCAATTTGCCTATGCAGTAATAGCACCAATCCGACATTAAGGATGACCAGCGAGTTGTCGGACACGTCCTACACGGTATTAACATAAGTCTGCTAATCAAGACGAACGACTATAACTTTTTCAGGATAGGGGTAACGACATGATACATAATCAATCTTTTTTTGCATGGGCTGTAACCAGAGCAGTCAGCATAGGATTAGCGGCTATGCTGTTGTTAACCGAGGGTGCAGTGGCAGACAATTTACCGCAGTTGCAATGGAAGGAACAGGCTACGCTATCAGATACCCATTTGACAAGGCGTGCGCCCCTGTTTCAGCAAGGGTCATCGTTTTGGTCTGTCAATTTTGGTGCTTCGCGTGACCGCTCCCGAGGCGAATTATACCCCACACAGATTCAGTTTAACCACTATGTTCAAGATGAATTCGCTGTTCTTTTTGGAATTTCTTTGGGTTATGCCAAGGCCCAGCGAACAGACAATGCCTTATACATTGGTCCGGACTTAGGGTTACGTTGGCATTTCATTGCAAGTGAGCCTTGGTCGCTGTATGTGGATGGTAACGCAGGAGTCATTTTTCACCGCGATCCGATCTTTTCGCCGGACAGTTTGAATTTTAATTTTAATTTACAATCGGGTTTCGGTATGACTTATCGACTCAATGAACGCCTTGTGCTTAATAGCGGGCTACGTTTTCAGCATTTATCTAATGGCAGAATAGAAGGAAAACAGCGCAATATCAGTTACAACACCTTGTTAGGGTATGTGGGGTTTATGTTTCCATTAATGCCTTGAGTTTGCGACCTTGGCGGCGCAACCAACCCGATTTGAGCCGAGCAAGTTGCCCAGTAGCCGCCAAAGCGTCGCGTTGTTTGGCTAAGCGGGTCAGTACCGCCTCACAGGTGGTAAATCCCTGCAACGTCCAATCCCAATACAGGGGATAATGCAGTAAGACACCGGCTACCAGCTCGTCAAGACTCAGTTTACGGGTGCGCCGTGGTAATGTGAGTTGATCTTGAGTTAACCCCCAGCCAGCGTAGAAAGGCCTTCCAAACACCACTACGGATTTGTTGCGTAACAACGCCTCAAATCCAGCCATTGACGTCATGGTGTACACGCTGTCAGCGGCATCAATGCAACTGATTAAGCTCGCGGCTGTTTCAACATGATCGGCATACGCTCTAGCTTGGGTATCGCTCACCCGGCCCTTACGGTTACCCGATGCCACATCGGGATGAGGTTTATAGACAATAAACGCCTCAGGGCAGGCTGCACGAACGGCTTGTAACACACCGAGATTAGTCCGCACCGACTCACAGCCGTGGATAATTGAGGCATCATCTTCCACTTGACCGGGAACCAGCACAATGGTTTTACCCTGATGGAGCCAACTCACAGTCGTGTGTGGTTCCAGATTGTATTTGGTTACACCATGCTGAATAATTAAGCGGCGCACCTGTTGGGCGTGTTGCAGCGTAGCTTGGTCAAACACGCTATGATTGAGCTGCTGCTCTAAATCGGATGGAGTGCGCGGGTCAAAATACAAACCTTGGGCATCCAGTACTACGGACTGCGGGGGGATAAGCAGGTCGGATCCCAAACCCACTGAGCGGTAAAACCCATCTTCCAGATGCCATATCTGCGCGCCGCTGCGATGGGCTAATGCTTTAAGAGCTTTGGGGGATTCTCGTCCCCAGTGTGCTAATCCCACGCCTGCTTGAGGGTGAAGCCGAGCCGCCGCAGTGGGACGCGCTACACAGCGCACCCCCTGTGGTGCCATCGCCAGTATTGGAGCCAGTTGTTTGCGTTTCCATCGTTGTAAACCTACGGCAATAAACCGGTGCGGTAGCCGTTGTACGATCTGGCGCTGGTGTACTAACCAATCGATGACGTTAAAAATAGTACCAAGTTGATGGGTAAACGGATTGAGATAGCGGCAGTAATGGAAATACGCAGCCGCGAACAACTCTGTGACATCGCGTTGGCGGCTGCGGCGTACACAAGTTTGGCGGTCATCGGTCACCCCCCATCCAGCATACCACGGCAGTCCGAAGACACTGACCGGCTTACCGGCCAAGGCCGCCTCAAAACCCATTTGTGAGGTCACCACATAGACCCGATCCATGTGCTCAATCAGACTCCAAGGATTTGCAGCGGCTCGGATCATAACCGTGCGCTCATCGTCCTGAATATCAGTGAGATAACCGCCTTTATCGCCAGCACTCACCTCGGGATGAGTTTTAATATAGATCAGCGCCTCGGGATTTTCCTCTCGGGCAGCGGCTAACATGGCGGGAAAAGTCGCCGCTGAAGCCGCTCCGAGAGCAATACTGATATCACCATAGGTTTGATCAATGACTAAAACCCGTTGGGTAGCGGGTTGAGCAAACCCGTCAGGATCAGCCAGTGGGGCGTGATTGTATTTGCTCAACCGATGCTGGCGCAGCAATTCAATAGCACGGTGGACATCGCCGTCGATACCAGCCAGCACATTACCCGAGGTTTGCAACTGCGTTTCTAGTGCGGAAGGACGGGTACTGTCGTAGTAAATGCCTTGCGCATCGACTATCAGTGCGAGCGGGGGAAAGGTTTTGCCCGTGCCATAGGAGCGCAAAAAACCGTCTTCTAAACGTAAACAGGTGCAGTTTAAGCGCTGAGCTAATGTTTCGGCCCACCGCCCACTGGGTTTAGCACCCCATCCGGCCACAGCATCTACCTTTAACGTTTTCGACCACCTAGGGACGGGTTGAACTGTTGCAGAGAGCAAGGTGTTGAGCAATGGGATTTTGGCGATATGGGCAGAGCAGGCTATGATCATTATTTTGTGGTGCGACAAGAACTACATTGGGGCTATTAAATTATAGTAGCACGATTTAGAATCCTGTTATGGGGTTGGCTACTGCATCCACTTCCTCGCCATGCGCAACATCGACGCCTCTTGAGTATAGTCTGCTAAGCGCTCAATCGGTACCCAGGCCAGATCATGGGATTCGGCACCGACAGTATAGGTGTGTCCCGTTCCGTGTGATCATATACCTTATCGGAGTGATCCGCTATTCTTAGCGCGAGAGGTACTGCGAACCCTACGCGCTGAGTCGAAAGGGGGTTCAAACCGCCCCCTGAAGACCCCATCATCGACTTGACAGGATACCCGACGATGAACTTGAACTGACACCGCAATGCCCGCACCACCCCGGCGATTCGCCGTGAGTTACAAACCTCGACGAAATCGGATCGAGAACGGGCTCGTGAGTATCAGCTGAATCGGGGGACGGTGCGCAAATGGCGTCGCCGTGAAGGGACTGGCGATGCCTCACACCGCCCGCATCGGCTGCATACGACCCTCAG
>PWUP01000087.1 GCA_003562535.1 Gammaproteobacteria bacterium
GCAGTACCGCTCCCCAGCTCGGCAGGGCGAATATACCAAGCGGTAAGAACCGCAGCCAGCCTAACAGCCCGGCTTTAATCATTACCCCGGAAAGAACCGCACTGGCAGGTGTGGGGGCGACTGGATGCGCTAAAGGTAGCCAAATATGTACGCCCAGCAGCCCCGCCTTAATGCCAAAGCCGGTCACTAAGAGCAGAATCGCTAAGCTGTTCGGTTCCACGGCCTGTAGGTCAACCAACAACACACTGCCTGCGGCAGAGGCGGTCAGTACAATGCCGGCAAACAGCATCAGTTCACCGGCTACGGCCATAACCAGATACAACAACCCCGCTTGGTAGGCAATGCGGCTGCCGGTGTGTACCACCAGTCCAAAAGCCGCTAGGCTCATCAGAACAAAGCCCGCATAAAAACTGACCACGTCTTGAGCCAATACTAGAGAAAAATTACCCGCCATAGTCAGCAAATGAAACACCCAGTAGCGCACATAGCGACGGTCATCATGCAGATAGCTGCGGGCATAAAAACCAGAAACCAGCCACAGTATTGCTGTCAGCACCAGAAAAATTCGATTGGTGACGTCAATGCCCAGTTGTAGACCCAGTAATAATGAGGGATAGTCCACGGTCGTACCAACCGGTAACACTAATAGAGCCAGTGCCGGCACAGCCAGCCAAGGCGCGAGGCTAACGAGTTTGGATTGTGGGTACCAACCTAGCCATGCGACCAACAGCAGTGGCAGAACCGTCGGGATGGCAAACGCCAGCATCAACACACTGTGGCTCATAAGGCGTAATTCCGCAGGGTGATCAGTTCAGCCCATGCCAGCGGGCTGGTGGACATACCCGCCAGTAACCCGGCTAACAAGGCGAGTAAAGCGGTAAACAGGGGGGGCAGTAGCAGGCTTAAATGAGTTTCCCAACGGGTTTTTAACCGTTCCTGAGGCCACTGTTCCATCGGTGGTTTAAACCAAGCACGATATAAAACTGGAAGAAAATACATCATATTAAGCAGACTGCTGAGAATCAATACTCCGATAACCCACTGTTGCCCGACTTCCAAAGCCCCTTGGGCGAGATACCATTTACTAATGAAACCCGCCATAGGCGGCAGGCCAATCATGCCTAAAGCCCCTACGGTGAACGCGGCCATTGTCCACGGCATCCGGCGGCCTATACCATTGAGTTGATCAATGCGGTGCACCCCGAGGGTTTCGGCAAAATTACCCGCACAGAAAAACAGGGTGATTTTCATCAGCCCTTGGTGAACGAGATGGGCTAATCCTCCGATGAACCCGATGGGACCGGCTAGTGTTACGCCCAAAGTGATGTACGACACCTGACTGACGGTGGAAAACGCGAGGCGACGTTTAATATCGGTTTGCATGAGGGCACGCAATGAGCCATAGACGATGGTCACTGAGGCCAGTAGCAATACCACTAGCAGCAAATCGAGATAAATCAGCAGTCCAGTGCCAAAGACATCTTGCACTAGCCGCACAATACCAAAGGCTCCGGCTTTGACCACGGCGACTGCATGCAGCAAGGCACTGACCGGTGCTGGAGCCACCATCGCTTGGGGTAACCAACCGTGTAACGGCACCAATGCAGATTTGACGCCAAAGCCTAAAATCATCAACACAAATAAAATTTTAAGCTCGGTGTCGTGCTGACCGGCCAGTACACCAAGATAACCTCCGGGTGTAAACGGCTGCGAGCCAGCCAGCAGATTCAGACCCACCACGCCGATGAGTAAGGCCACTCCACCGCCTAGCGTATAAATCAGGTACTGGCGACCGGCCCGCAGCGAGGGGGCGGTACCACGATGCACCACCAGCGGATACGTGGCTAAGGTCAGCAGTTCATAAAAGATTAAAAAGGTGAATAAATTACCCGCCAGCGCAATCCCTGTGGTGGTGAACACGCAGAGACTAAAAAACCCGAAAAAGCGACTGCGGTTGGGGGAGTTTTCCAGATAGCCAATGGCATAAATCGTGGTGACTAACCACAACACGGCTGACAGGGCGATGAACAGTATCGATAGCGCATCGGCATGCAGCACGAAGGCCAGCCCTGGGAGAACATTGAAGCTGAGCTGGAAAAACAAGCCTTCCCGAACGCCTTCAAGCAACACCACCACCAGCAGTAATTTAATCACCGCCCCTGACATGTTCAGCACAGTGCGCAGGCGACGACGCTGCTCGGCGACGAAGAAAATCAGCACACCGGGTACTAATGAGCTGAGTAAAATCAGCAATAATAAGACGCCCCCAAAGGTCATACTGGCCACTCCGCTACAATTTGGGTTATGCCCACCCCAGCGAATCCGAGCAGGATAGCCAGCAAGCCCAGACCGAAAGCGGACCATTCCATCAGTGGCGATACCCGCCCCACAGGTTGCAGGTTGGCACCAGGACGCATCGCACGCTCTAGCACCCGAAAGATGTATAACGCCGTGAGTAAGCCACTGCCGACCAGCGCCAGCGCAATCAGCCAGCGACCGCTATCGAGTGCGGCACTGAGTAATAACCATTTAGCGAGAAAACCGCCGCTGGGGGGTAAGCCGATGAGGCTGACGCCCGCTAGGGCAAAAGCAAACACCGACACCGGCAAGGCGCGTAAAGCGGTGCTGATCAAGGCCATGCGATCATGTCCAGCGGCGCGCTGGAAATTACCGGCAGCGAGGAACATAGCGCCCTTGGCGCAGGCATGAGCGATCATAAAGGTCAAAACCGGTTGCCAGGCAGCAACATCAATCAGTGTGATGGCTAGGCCGATGTAACCGAGCTGAGCGACCGTGGAGTAGGCGACCAATTGTTTCAGCCGTGCGGCGCGTAACGCTTGTACAGAACCCCAGAGAATGGCACCGATCCCGAGCACACCAATCAGTGTTGTTAAGCCGTGCGTAACCAGCGACGAGTATAGGGTCAGCCATAATAGCAGCATTAGATAAAAACTGGCTTTCACCACCAGCGCCGATAACACCGCGCTGACCGGAGCGGGGGCACCGGCATGAGCGGGAGGCAACCAGATGTGCAGGGGAAATAAAGCACTTTTAAGCAGCAAGCCAATGCTCATCAGCGCCAGCGCCAAACCGGTTAAGGGTGTGGCTTCAACCTGCTCGGCCAGCATCTTGATATCTAACATACCGTAAGCGCCATACATCAAGGCTACGGCTAGTAAAAAACACAGGGAACCGAGGAGGTTCATCAATAGATAGCGGATCGCGGCGCGTATGGCTTTGGGGCCGGCTAAAGCAACCAGCACCACAGCCACCAGACTGATTAATTCTAAAGTAATATACAGATTAAATAAGTCAGCACTGAGATACAGCATATTCATCGTGGCCCATAACAACAGCCACAGCGGCCAGAACCGAAGCTGTTGCGATCGAGTCACAAAATAGTCGCAGGCATAGAGTGTGATGGGGACACTGACTAGGGCCGTCATCCATAACATCATCAGTGCCGGACCGGTGAGTTGTAATTGGATACCCAAGGGGGCACCCCAACCGCCAATTTCAATCCGTTGCGGCCCGTGAGCCAATAAGTGCAGAGTGGCTCCACCGACGGCCAGCAACGTCAGCAGTGCGCCCACCACACCAACGGTTTTACCCCAGCGCGGCACCAGCACCGCTAAGCCACTGGCCAATAGCGGCACCACGATGCACCAGACGGCCCAATGGGGATGGAGGCTCAAATCCATGCGCAGGGTATTCCTAGAGTGAGGTTCACAGTCGGTCTCATGCGTTCGGGTCGTGTTCGTCGGTGTATCGGCTAGGGGCAATCACCAGCAGGACTAAGGCTAAAGCGGTGGCACTGACAGCGACCACAATGCCCGTTAATACCATCGCTTGCGGTACCGGATCGGGAGGATCAGAGCGGGCAGCTAAGGACAGCAGCACCATGAATACCCCCGAGTCCATAATGTTCAACGCTAAAATTTTGCGCAGCAAAGAGCGGCGCACGATCAGACCGTGCAGCCCAATGACGAATAGCAGCCCCCCAGTCAGTAAATAAATGGCGACTGTACTCATGGAGGGTCGATCACCGAACCTTGACCGGCAAATAACAGCAGCAGCGCTAAGCCGATACTGAATGCCAAGACGATTTCAATCAGCAGGATGAGTTCGGTGGCTGTACCGAATGGATAGGCGAGAAAGGTGCCACTGAACGGAATGACCAGCACACCCACCAGTAAAAAAATACTGAATCCGATGACTAAACCGACACGGACTGTCCAAGCGCGCACCGGCCAGTCGCCCGGTTGAGCGGACAGCAGCGCCAGTATCCCTGCAGCGCCAAGTAATGCACCGGATTGGAACGATCCACCGGCCTCATGTTTGCCTAACCACAGCAGGTAAACCGCCGATAACAGCAGCAGGGGTAACAATACGCTAGCGACTCCAGGCAGTAAGGGGCCACGGTCAGCATTCAGCGGCAAGGCTACGGGCCACCCCGCTGCCCGTGCGCCCAACACAGCGGCCAGTAACACGACGACTTCCAGTAAAGTGTCATAAGCGCGGTAATTCAGCAGTACAGCGGTCACGGCATGTTCTACCCCGCTGTTCGGTAGTTCTGCTAAAGCCAGCGTTTGCAACCCAGAGTCGGTGAGCGGGATGTGCCATAAAGCCCAAGCGAGCACGGCCAACCACAGCAGCACGACGACAGACACTAAATTAACGATCGTCTTCATTACCTTGCCTCCTCCGCCAACCCAGTCGTGCCAAGGCGGCCAATAACAGAGCACCGGTAATCCCCGCACCGATAATCGCTTCGGCTAGAGCGATGTCTGGGGCAGACAGCCGAATCCAGATGACCGCTAAGACCAAACCAAAGGCGATAAACAACACCACGGCGCGGAATGCTCCGTGCGTGTGCAGCACTTGCCAAGCCAGCCACAATAAGAGCAACATGACGACGCCATCAAACAACAGCCCCATCATGGCAAATCATCCTCAGCGCGTTCACTGCGGGTTGCATACGCTGCGACTAATTGACAGGCCGTGGTACTGGCCATCAGCACTAAAAACCAAATTAATATTAATTTCAATACCGCAGTAAGCGATCCGGCTTGCAAGGCTAAACCGGCAACCACCAACCCCAAGCCGGCATTATCCGCTTCGGTTAAGGCATGCAGACGGCTCAAGGTATCAGGAAAACGCAACAGACCGGCGGTACCGGCAATGAAAAAGATCAGGCCGATGCCAATGAACACTAAGCTCAGTCCGTCAATCAGATTCATTTTCAGTCACCCGCATCCGCACAAAGGCTACAGCAGCAACCACCCCCAGCAAGGCAAAGACTAAGGCAACATTGGTTAATATCGGCATTTCTAAGGCATAGGTTAACAGTAACAAAATAGCCACGCCGGTGGTACCAAAAAGCTGCGCCGCTTGCATCCGATCAGCCGCGCTAGGGCCCTGCATAATCCGTACCATCCCCGCAGCAATGGTCAGCACTAAGACCAAGGCCGCCAGCAGTAACCACGTCGTCATACCCGTACTCCAAACAGATCAGCCACTCGATGCTCAAGTGTGAGTAGAGCTTGATAATTATCTTGAGTCGCATCGAGCACATGCACCCGCAGTATGGGATCAACATAGTTAATGCTTAAAGTGCCTGGTAGCAGACTGATGACCGCAATGAAAATCCCTAAACCGCGTTCTGGGCGCAGGTTGGTGTGAAATTCAATAATCTCTGGATTAATCGACCCGCCACCAGGATGCCAAGACAGCGCCCGCTGAGCGACACTTAATCCAGCAAGCAACGACTGTACGATAAAAAAACCCAGAAAGCGGATCAGCCCCAGAGGACGAATACCCTGTAAAGGGGGGACAGGCAGCATCCAAACAATCCATCCAATGGTTACCAGTCCAAAAATCCAGTTATCAAGGCTAGTGCTATCGCTCAGCACCCACCAAATTACCATGAGCAGGATGAACCATAGCCAATGATCTAAGAAGCGACGAGCGGGGCGGCGCAGTGAGAGCATCAGAGGGCCTGCATCCGTTCACGCGCCAATTCCACGACGGCATTTAAATCATGAATCCGATCTGCGTTGTGCGTGACATTCCAAGGGCGATGCATCATTAATGCGGGGATACCGACCTCCTGATAGCGTTGAATATTGTCTGGATGGTCGTCTACGGCCATCACCACCTCGGTATTCGGTAAGACTTCAAGTTTATTGCCCCCTAAGGGAATCACCTGCAAGCTGTCGTAGTGGATACCGTGAGCACGCAACCAATGCTGAGTCACGGCGTTGGCTTGGGGATGCCACGCCCGAGCAGTGATGATGGCGAGTTCATAACCGAGTTCACTCAAGCAAGCCGTTGCTGCTGCGGCATCCGGTTCTGGCTCGCAGGTTTCCAAAACCTGTTCATCGACTAACATCGTTACCAGTGCAGATTTATCCAGGGTGAAATGGGCGCAGAGATCGTAATTGGGCCAATCCTGCCAATGTCGGTCAATGCCGGTATTCCGCGACAATACACGGTAGAGCGTCTGGCGCAGGTTAGCCAGCACGTCGTCTAAATCCAGCACGATGGCTGGCCGAGATAAACGGTCATGCATACGTGGGAAGCCTCATGATATTTGGCCGCTTATATTACCCTAACCCGTCACTAATGCCCAATGGCCTGAACACGATTTTAGAATTTAACCTGGATGCAGGTACAGCGTGTAGCGTACTGCACCGGGTAATAAGGGGCTAGGATAGCCCATTACCCAATCTTCATGTCCAGCACGATAATAAGGTGACAGCGGATGACCGCTTTGGCCACCGGGCATATGAAATAAGCCCTCTTGCTCCCGGCCTGGGGAGACGACCAGCCGCTGTGAGGCCCCATTGTGCGGGGATTGTACCCTAGGGACATGCACTGCACCCGGCAAGGCTTGGGCTGGCATATCCAGCCAGCGCTGTCCCCACGGCAGTGCTGGGCTTAGGGGGTGTTGCATGTGCAGGATATTCACTTCACCCCAACGGGCTTGAGTCAGTTGCTCGGCACCGATGCGCTCGATGACCGCGTCCGCCGCGTCGAGTAACAATGCTTGCCAGTCGCTGAATTGCGCATTTAACCAGTGATCGGGCTGCTGGTTCAGTAATGTCCATAACGGGCCTTCACGCTGACGGATATGAGCGTAATCAAAGCGCTCATCCTTAGCCTGTAGCCAGCTATTCAGTGGCGCAAATACCCGTTGACTGACTTCAGAACGAAAGTGCTGGATCAAGCGGTAATCCACCGCATCAACACTGGCCTGGGGTTTGTGCTCACCAGCGACGAGATCGCGTAATAGGGCGCGTTCCGGTGCGGCGGCTAGCGCCGCGTCATCGACCACAGCCCGTAACTGCGGGCGCCACGCCTGCATCAGTGCCGAGTGATCTGCAAGCTGAATGGCCAGCAAGTCGGTTTCACTGACTTGCTCCAGCGCCTGTAAGGACTTTTTAATGTGTTGGGCGCGAGCGCCTAAGGCGTAGCCTCCGTCACCGAGATGGGTGAGCGCTGAGCCGCCGACTTGGCGCGCATTAGCCGACCACAGACGTTGACCGCTGGGATTGAGAATATAGGGATAGTGGGTCGGGGCTAACCAGCCCAGCCAGCAGGCATCCGCCTGCCGCCAGTCCAAGGGTCGGCGCGTATCGCAGCCGGCTCGTTTGGGTATGGGGCCGGCAATTGTCCAAGCAATCTGTCCCGAAGCGTCCGCAAGCAGAATATTTTGATTGGGTAACCCCATGCCTGTCGCCATCTCCAGGCCGGTATTGACATCCGTTGTGGTTTCTAAGCGCATCAGGTCAAAATTAACCGCTTGTGGATAATGTGCCGTCCAGCGCAGTACCCGTGGCTGCCCATGATGATCCTCATCGATGACCGGCCCCCAGTGGGTTTCACGAATCGTCAGCCATTGGTCTTGTCCGCTGGCAACGACCAGCCGTTCGTGGTAATGCTCAAAAGAACGCTTCCCCTGCGGTGTGCGGTACTCACCGTTCGCCGTTACCTCCAAGATGATCAGATCACTCCAATCGCCTTGGCTGTTGGTGAATCCCCACGCAAGCTGTCCATTGCTGCCTACTACCACAGCAGGGGCACCTGGCAGGGTCACACCGACAATCTGCCGTTGCGGTTCACCATAGCGCAATACCACGCGATACCAGGTGTTGGGTACGGACAGTTCCAAGTGCATATCATTGGCCAGCATTGCTCCACCATGAGCAGTTAATCCTCCCGCTACGGCCCACGCATTACTGCCTTGGTCGGGTGTTTCAGGGATGGACTCAACCCGTGATTGAGGGGCAAGATCACGCAGATTGAACGGATCGGCGCTAGGAATCCCGACCCACTCTACCTGAGTGGCATCGAGCGGTGCATCCCACGGCGTGCCCTTGGGGTCAAGAAAAGCGGCAGCGTCTGCGGGGAGGTGATCCCATAATAGACCGCGAGTGGTCTGTAAATGGATTTGCCGGGCATGCAGTTGCAGATACATGGCATAAATAGTCAATAGCGTATCGGCAGGCTGCCACGCTGCGGGATGCTGCCGCAACAGCCAGTATTCGAAAGGGCGTTGCTGCAGCGCCGCTAAACCGGCATTCACCCCCTCCGTATAGGCATGCAGTTGGTCTAGGTCGGCAGCCGACATCTGCGCGAGTGCGGCCGTGGCGCGCTGACGAAAACGATGGGTTCGTGTTGAGCGATCTAGGGGTAAAGCGGCCTCTCCGACTAAAGCCGACAACTCACCAGCCGCACTGCGGCGGAGTAAATCCATTTGGAAAAACCGTTCTTGGGCGTGCAAAAATCCCAATGTACGAGTCGCATCCAGGCGATTGGCGGCGGTGAGGGTGGCTACCCCGGCGGCGTCGCGTTCGATCCGCACGCTGGCGCTCAACCCTGCCAGGGGCTGTTCACCTTCAACAAGTGGCAAACTTGCGCGCAGAGTGTGATAAGCCCATAGCGTAGCGGTGCCAGTCAGTAGCAATACGGCGGCTAGAGTCCACAGCAATCCACGCTTGATGCGCTGGGTCGAATTTTGCATGACAGTAGTTCAGTTCAGTGTGCAGAACGGTCAGTTGGGTATTGATCTGTTTTGCCGAATACTCACTCACTCGGGTACACTAGGTGCCATCCATGAGGAGTATCCCTAGTGACTACCGACACGCATTCTACCGTACAGTTGGTTTTTGATGCTAACGTGTTAGCCGATGCCTTGGCCGTGAATGGTCTGGAAGGCCAGTACGCCGCTGCTGCCCTAGACAGAGTGCGACAGGGTGAGGTTGAAGGCTGGTATGCCCCACATACTCTGATGTCCGCTTATGCACAGCTAGAAGCCATGGGGGCGTTGCCGGAGGCTCACGCGATGTTGCAAGAATTATCCACCGTGCTTAAGCCTCTGCCGCAAATCGGTGATGAATTACTGCGCCTTGACCTATCCGTAGGCGAGCGGCCTGATTCACCCCTGATGATTCGTTTGGCTGAAGACTATTTACCCAACCCGGTATTTGTGACCCGTGATCCGGCATTCCCGCAGATCTTGGGGCGGCAGGTGGTTCATCCTAAGTGGTTAGCCGAACAGGGGATCACTCCGTGGCAAAAACCTGAGTCGCAAGTGCCTTTTATTGACCTAGCCCTGCAACAGCGAGCCATCAGACCGCAGTTACAACGCAATATTCATCGTGTATTACAACACGGCCAATACATTCTTGGTCCCGAGGTCAGCGAACTGGAACAGCGCCTAGCGGATTACACCGGGGCCAAACACTGCGTCACCGTCGCCAGTGGCACCGAGGCGTTGCTGATCAGTCTGATGGCGCTGGGTGTGGGGCCAGGCGATGAGGTCATTACGACCCCGTTCAGTTTCATCGCCACCACTGAAGTCATTGTGCTCCTAGGCGCTAGGCCGGTGTTTGCCGATGTCGAACCGGACACCGGAAATATCGACGCCAGCGCGATTGAGGCGCAAATCAGCAGTTGCACCCGCGCCATCATGCCGGTCAGTCTTTACGGTCAACCTCCGGATATGGAGGCGATTAACACGGTTGCCGCTCGCTATAATCTTCCGGTGATTGAAGATGCGGCGCAAAGTTTTGGAGCCGAATACCGAGGTCGCAAAAGCACTAACCTGAGCACGGTAGGGTGTACCAGTTTTTTTCCCAGTAAACCCCTGGGGGGGTATGGCGATGGCGGGGCGATTTTCACCCATTACGCCAATCTGGCTCAAGTGTGTCGGGAGCTACGGGTGCATGGGCAAAGCAAGCGTTATTTGCACACCCGTATCGGCGTAGGCGGGCGCATGGACTCGTTGCAATGCGCGGTGGTACTGGCCAAACTGGAACGTTTCGAACAGGAAGTTCAGCATCGTCAGGCGATTGGTGCCCGTTACAATGAGCTGTTAGACCAAGCAGGTATTCCTCGGGTGCAACAGCGCCCGGATCGCAGCAGCGTGTTTGCTCAGTACACGCTATTTACTGAACGGCGTGAGCCGGTACAGGCGGCTTTGCAACAGGCCGGTATTCCCACAGCGGTGCATTATCCTTTGCCTTTGAATTTACAGCCGGCCTATCAGCGTTTATGTTGTCCCGACTGCACGCCAGTAGCGGCCTCGCTGGCTCAACGGGTATTGAGCTTACCGATGAGTGCCGATTTGCGCCCCGATCAGCAACAGCGTGTGGTCGAGGCGTTGATTGCCGCTTCTTAGCCATTGGGCGGTGATGCTGCGCTGAGCCTCTCCACTACAAACTCAGCGAGTTCCGTCAGTAATTCCGCCACGGCGGTATTGGCCGCTTGTACGCCGCCGTATGCGTTGTCAGTGGGTGCAGACTGTACACTATGAAACGTGCGACTGGCCATCACCTGGCGATTGCTGACATCAATGAGATTAGCTCGCACACCGACGCGCACTTGGCTGGGCGTGGTGTAAAATTCCTGCTGTAAACGCAGTAATTTAACTTCTAAGTGATAATCCGCCCGTCCGCTGCCCGGCTGGGTCAACACGGCATGAAAGGCTCCCGTGCGCTCTAAGGTCTCCACGAGCAAGGGACGCAGCATCTGCGCCGGCGCGTCAGCCCAGCGACTGTCCCGATAGGCGTATAACGCGGCTGGGGTTTCGGTATACACCATACCATCACCCTGAAATCCCGGCTCAGCACGGGGTGTCGTCACCCATAACACGGTGTCCCCGCGCACTGTCGTCGGGGTGGGGGTACCGACGGCGGTCAGCAGATACACCGTCGGCTCCGGAGGCATTTGGCGTACCGCCGTGCAGGCGCTGGTCAGCAGCACAAGCAGCACTATGCTGTAATACTTCATCGCCCCTGCTCCCCAGGCCCGGGCCGCACACTAGGCCGACCGAACAACAAGATTTGTGGATCACGCTCCAATACCTGCATAAACCGTTGCACCGAATCGGTCAACTGATTGATCTCCAGAACCAATGCATCCAGCTCCGGGCCACTGCGTTGCATGAGCAGTGACAGCTCACTCTGAGTGGCGACCACCGCCTGATCCACACTCTGTACCATAGCGTCCACTGTAGCCACACTGTTTTCTAATTGAGTCACCAAGCGGTTCACTCCAACACCGGTTTCGGCACCCACTGCTAATAGGGCGGCTAGATGCACTAAGGATTGATCGATGGCCTCAGCTTGTGCGGCTATCGCCCCAGTGACGGTATCCAAATGCACCAATGTGGACCTAATGGCCGCTGACTCTGCCGCTACCGTTGTGCTGATCGTGTTCACATTGGCTAACACACTGGCCACCGCCTGTTGATTCGCAGGACTCAACAAAGCACCCAGATCGGCGGACAACTGCTGCATGACTTCTAAAGCATCGTTAAAGGCATTGTCCAAGCGCTGCACCAGCGAAGGCAGACTGCGAATCACCGGATAGGGTTCACCTTCAGCGGCTCTAAGCGGCGGTGAACCCGGACTGCCACCGCTGAGTTCCACTGTAGCCAGACCGGTTAACCCTTGAATGGTTAACGTCGCTGCCGTGTCTTCACGAATCGGCGTACCCTGCTCGATTTGTAGGGTGACAATCACGCGGCGCGGGTCATCGGGATCGAGGCGAATGCTGGACACCTGCCCAACATCGACACCGCGATAACGCACTGCCGAACGCGGGTTTAACCCAGACACTGATTCACGCACATAGACTCGGTAGGTATCGTAGAGACGATCGCCTAATCCACCGGCCAGCCACAGCGCGACAATCACCAGCGCCAAGCCCAGCACAATGACAAATGATCCCACTAAGGTGTAACTGACTTTGGATTCCATGACTGCTGTGCTGCCCGCGCACGCGGGCCTTGAAAATAATCGTGGATCAGCGGGTGATCATGCACCACCAACTGCGCCATCGGCTGACACGCCAACACCCGTCGTTCGCCTAAAAAAGCCACTCGGTCACTGCTGCGCCATAGCGAGTCCAAATCATGGGTAATCATGACCACACTCAAGCCCAGCGATTCTTTTAACTGTACCACTAAATCATCCAACGCGGCAGCCGCCACCGGGTCCAAACCCGCCGTAGGTTCGTCAAGAAACAGCAGTTCTGGATCCAGTGCCAGAGCGCGCGCCAAAGCGGCTCGTTTCAGCATCCCGCCACTGAGTTCACTGGGGTATTTATTGCTCGCATGGGCGGGTAAATCGGCTAGAGCAATTTTCAGCTCGGCCAGCTCGTCAATTTCACGCGGGCTGAGGTGCGTATGCTCCTGTAAAGGCACGGCCACGTTTTCCTTGACCGTGAGGCCACCAAACAACGCCCCTTGTTGGAACATCATGCCGAATCGCCGTCGCAGCAACAACGCCTCAACCTCGCTGATACCGACCACCTCTTGACCGAGCACTTGGATTGAACCGGCAGTGGGGCGGAGCAACATAATAATTGCCCGCAACAAAGTCGTTTTTCCCGAACCACTGCCACCGACTAAGGCCACCACTTCACCGGCATTGACGGTTAAATCTAAATTATCATGAATAATTAATTGGTTAAACTGAGTCTGTAACTCTCGAATTACAATAACGGTCATCGTTTTATCGGATTGTGCGAAAAACCCCGTCGTTCAGGGCGGGGATGGATAGCGCGCGGTGCGGGAATCCCCCTTGCGGGGATTCGCATAGCGCCGCTATAATCAGCGCGTTCTTTGAACCTACGGTCGGGCGGACCGAAAGTCACGCCTGTCAGATACGAGAATGTGAGACCTGGGGAGCAGGGGTTGGTTCGCCGCCGTAAAAGCTCCCGCGTGGAGCGTAGCGGCGATAACCAAGCCATCTCCTTGGGCAGTCTCGGGGCAGGAACCCACCGAAGCGAGGGCAACTTCGCCGTAGGAATCCTCTTCCTTTAGGGACAGGAGGACGTCAATGAGTGCATTTCACCTTAACTCGGACACTTTATCTTAGCATCCTGCCCATTAGCTAATCTTGGTCGTCCTCTGATATTAACCACAACGGCTCGGGCATGTGCTGACCCACGCGGATCGCAGATTCTCAACGTGTCGTTTGGCAGACCGGTATTGCCGCGTGACACCCCCAATAAGCCGAATGAGACATGCTGAGCGTAATTGCCTCCGCTGCGGACGGTTATCCCCGGCGGTACCGGCCCAGAGACCCGGAGAATCTGGTTGTCTTCGTTAACTGTTCCGCTACGATCAGGATCAACAAACATAATCCACCCATGCTCCCATTCGCGGGTATCGTCATCGCTGCACTGCTGCTGATCCATACTGCGACAGATCGTCACGAAAGTCTGGCGTTTCATGGCCTCTGAGCGGGCTAAATGCAATGCCCCTAGCATCCCATTGCTGGTAGTCACCATACGGGCATTTTGGATGCTGGACTGCAAACTCGGTATGCCCACCAGCAATAGGATTGCGGCAATGGCCACAACCACTAAGAGATCGAATAAGGTAAACCCTGCGTAATCAACTCGTCTGAACATGGCAGCCTCCTTAAACCCAATCTGTTGAGCTTGGTTTTAAGTGTAGGAGTGTAGTAAGCCAATTGCCGGATTCAACACCTCAACGCACAAAACAGCGCTGTCTCACATGCTGTTTTGTGCGTTCCGAACTGACTTGCTTGCGAGTACAGACAAACGGTATATTGCCGAGCTAAGCCGACCGAGCCGAGCGTCGGTATTGTGGATGATAAGTGGCAGGATACCAAAACGTCATGGTCTGTGTATTTTTAAAACTGGCGGCGCTGCTTGACCGCTTGGCGCGTGCCGTGTGCATGGGAGCCGCACTGCTGCTCACCGCCAGCGTACTCATCATCGTGACCCTGCGTTATGGGTTCGGCATGGGTTTTATCCAATTACAGGATTTCGCTGCTTACGCCTTTGCCGTGTTAATGGTGTTCTGCGTACCGGTCGCCATGGCGCAAAACGCCCATGTGCGGGTTGAGGTGCTGTCGGAACGTCTGCCACCGTTGTATTTACGCTGCGTTGATGGATTGGCTTTGCTGCTGTTTCTGTTGCCGGTATTTGGGCTGATCATCTGGGCGTGGTGGCCTGATCTGCGCTATGCCTGGCAGATCGGCGAGCGTTCGGTTGAGACCGGCGGATTGGGTGGGTTGTATCTGGTGAAAACGGCACTGCCGCTGGCCGCAGGACTGATGATGGTACAAGGCATCGCTGTGTTGTTGCTTAGGGCAAAGCGCTCACAAGACCCGGCAGACCCGCGCTCATGACACCGGCGGAGTGGTTTTTACTGCTCATGATCTTGGGGCTATTTGCCTGCATCCTCAGTGGCATGCCGGCCATGTTGGCGATTGCTGGTGTGCCTTTGGTGACAGCGGTTATCGCCAGCGGCTTTGGTGTGTTTGATCTCGGTTTCCTGAATTTCTTCCCCGCGCGGGTCTGGGGAATTATGTCCAACAGCCTGCTGATGGCGGTGCCTTTATTTTTGCTGATGGGGGTATTGCTGGACAAATCTCGGCTGGCGGAAGCCATGCTGGGCGTATTGGCGCGACTGGTGGGCGGATCGGCTCGGGGCATGGGGCTGTCTGTGCTGCTGTTCAGCGCCATGATTGCCGCCGCGACGGGGATTATTGGCGCTACCGTGGTGATGCTGGTACTGGTCAGTCTCAAACCCATGTTAGAAGCCGGAGTCGCGCCACGGCAGGCGTCAGGGCTGATTTGCGCCTCAGGGACGCTGGGGCAAATCATCCCGCCTTCCATTCTGCTGGTATTGCTTGGCGATCAAATCGGCCATACTTATCTGGAAGCCCAGCAGCGCGCGGGTAATTTTGCCCCGCAGCCGGTCTCAGTGGGTGATTTATTTGCCGGAGCCTTATTGCCAGGGTTGGTGCTGGTGGTGCTGTACGCGGTGTATTTGACGTTCAGCCTGCGTCCCCAACGCGGTGTCCCACCACCACCGCCGAATTTACGCCCCAACTGGCGCGAACTACTGTTCACTTTTCTGCCGCCCATGCTGCTGATTTTAGCGGTGTTGGGTTCCATCTTGGCGGGTATTGCCACCGCCACCGAAGCGGCTGGCATCGGCGCGGTGGGCGCTTTGTTACTCGCCGCCTATATGCAAACCACCAGCCACCACCAACGCACCCTGATTATTTGCTCAGGACTGGCGGCCTTTACTCTCGTGGCGTTGCGCATGGCCGGCCTGGGTCGCGCCGCACCCGGCAGTCCTGCCGGACTATTGGCGCTGGGAGCGGCGCTGTTGATTGCGGCCGGTACGCTGGCAGCCACTTGGCAATTATGGCGCACCCGGCTGTTGCAAGCCGCACTGAGCGATACCATGAAAATCTCCGGCATGGTGTTTGGTATTGTGATTGCGGCCTCGCTACTGGCGCTGGTGTTCCGGGGGTTTGGCGGTGATCGCATCGTCATGGGGCTGCTGAGTGATATCCCCGGTGGGCAATGGGGGGCCCTGTTGCTGATTATGTTCGTGGTGTTTATGCTGGGGTTTATTCTGGAAGCGGTGGAAATTATTTACATCGTCGTGCCGTTGCTCGGCCCGGCGATTCTGGCTACCGATGTCTCGCCCATCTGGTTTGCGGTGCTGCTAGCCATGAATCTCCAGACTTCGTTTCTCACCCCGCCGTTTGGTTTTGCGCTGTTTTATTACCGTTCAGCGGCACCTCGCTCGATTACCACCCCAGACATTTATCGCGGCGTGATGCCGTTTGTCGCGCTGCAATTACTGGCCTTGGCTATGGTCATCATCTGGCCCGATCTGGCCACCTGGCTGCCGACGCATATTTTTGGATAGTGACTTACCACCAAATCAAATAAAGAGGACACCTGACATGAAACGTAGAACCTTACTGGCCAGTGGCGCTGGACTGACCGCAGCAGCAGCCGCCACTCCCTTTGCCGCCCCGGCGATTGCCAGCGGGCGGGTACAGTGGAATATCGCCTCATCGTTTCCCGCTGCCGCGCCTGGGGTGGGCACCAACGTCACCCGCTACGCCGAGCTGGTTAAACTGATGTCCGATGGGCGCATGGAATTAACGGTGTACGGCGCGGGGGAGCTGGTGCCGCCGTTTTCGGTGGAAGACGCCGTGCAAGCTGGTAATGTGCCCGTAGGCCATGCCCCGCCCTACTACGCGGCGGGCAAAAATGCCTCATTACACTGGTTTACCGGTGTACCATTCGGCATGACCTCCAATGAGCACTATGCGTGGCTGCGCTGGGGCGGCGGTCAGGCTCTGTGGGATGATATTTATGCCCAACGCAATCTGAAGCCGTTTTATTCTGGTAACTCCAATACGCAATCCGGAGGCTGGTTTAAACGCCGCTTAAACAGTTTGGATGATTTGCGCGGCCTGAATATGCGCATTGCTGGGCTGGGTGCCGAGATGATGCGCAAACTCGGCGTCAATGCGGTACTGATGCCGGCTTCGGAGATTTTCCAAGCCCTGCAATCTGGGGCGATTGATGCGGCGGAATGGGTCGGCCCCATGCTGGATCAGGCGTTTGGTTTACAAAGAATTACCAATCTGTGTTATCTGCCCGCTTATGCTGAACCCGGAGCCGCAGTGTGTGTGATGTTCAATAAAGACGCGTTTGCCGAACTGCCGGCCGATTTACAAGCCATTTGCGAACAAGCCGCTTCAGCCGCTGCTTTGGAAATGCAGGCGCAGTTTGATTATTACAACGCCCAAGCCATGCAGAATCTCGCCGCAGGCGGGGTGGAATTTCTGCCCTTCCCAGAGGATATTGTGGTTGGCATGAGGGAGGCTTGGGCGCAGGTGCGCGCTGATCTGCGTGATCAACACGCCGATGTGGCGCGAGTACTGGAAAGCTATGATGCGTATTTTAATCATGCCCGCGTCTACAGCCGGGCGATGACCGAACCGCTGCTGGCTGCGCGGGTTTAGGGGTTGGCTGCGCATGAGCAGTGATCTAGTCACAGTCAGCGGTTTGTCGCGCACTTTCGATGTCTCGCGACCTTGGTTAAATCGAGTCTTAGAACGGCGCCCGCGCAGTTTTTTGCATGCGGTGCGTAAGGTGTCGTTCTCGATTCCCAAGGGGCAAACCTTTGCGCTGGTCGGTGAGTCCGGCTCCGGTAAATCCACGGTCGCCAAAATGGTGGTGGGGCTGCTCCAGCCCAGCGCCGGACGCATTCTGATCGATGGGGTGGATATGTGGCCACCTAAAGGCTCCAGTCGCAGCCAAAGCCAAGAGTTACGGCGGGTGCGCCGCCGAGTGCAGATGATTTTTCAAGACCCTTATGCCAGCCTTAATCCGCGCTGGCGTGTGGATAATATTATTGCCGAACCGATTCGTGCGTTTGGTTTGCTCGATAAGGATCGCGCCATTCGCATTCGGATCGGGGAATTATTGTCTTTAGTCGGTCTCGATCCACGTGATGGACGTAAGTACCCGCATGAATTTTCTGGTGGCCAACGGCAACGCATCTGCATCGCTCGCGCTTTGGCGACCAACCCGGAATTTTTGGTGTGCGATGAACCGACTTCCGCGCTGGATGTGTCGGTGCAGGCGCAAATTCTTAATCTGATGCGCGATCTGCAAGATCAGTTTAATCTGACGTATTTATTGATCAGCCATGATTTAGCGGTGGTGCGGCACATGGCCAACCGCATTGGGGTCTTGTATTTGGGGCGGCTGGCCGAAGAGGCTCCGAGCAAAATGCTGTTCCATAAGCCGCGTCATCCCTACACGCGGATGCTGCTGGAGGCGGTGCCGGTCATCAGCGCTGAAATCCGCCAGCAGGTTCCGGTACAAGGTGAAATTCCTAACCCCATCAATCCCCCTTCAGGTTGCACCTTCCACCCGCGCTGTCCTTTTGTTGAGCCGCGTTGTCGTGCTGAAGAGCCGGAATTGTGTCTGGAAAATGAGGCGGCTGTGGCGTGTCATGGTGTAGCCGAGGGCAGGATTTAACAGTAATTCCTATTATCAATACTGCGGACAGTTTTTGATGAAAACCTGTTAAGAATCGAGATAAGTTGCTTGTTAACCACCTTATTATACTAGCTTTATGCTAGCGATGCCCACCTTTTTTTCATTTTTTGCCCATTCGGCGGCAAAAAAAATCGTCGGTTTGGCTAGTTTTGCAATTACCTCATATGGCTGTGATTAAGCTGAGCAACAATACGGCCTTCGTTAAGA
>PWUP01000137.1 GCA_003562535.1 Gammaproteobacteria bacterium
CGCCCACTGGTGAATCCATCTTGAGCTAAGCGATTAACCGTGAACTGGCTACTATACTGAGTGATATCGCGGATATTAATATCAAATTTCAACCCAAAATCTTGCCCATCGACATTTACAAGAGCACCTGTTCCTAGGTCAGCTTCGTCTACCTCAATTTCAAAAATTCCATTTTCAGGTGGCGGATCATTAAGATCAAAATCTAACGTGCCATCAGGCAAAAATGTTACATCCTGAAATTCTTCCTCAAACGGCGTATCGATTCCTGGTATCGAAACTGTGATGTTCCATGTTCTGTCAGCAACATCCTCCCGTTGAAAGTACAAAGTCACTGTATGAGGATTGCCTAAAGAATCATAAACGGTTAGAGAAGTCTGATGGTTATAAGTAGTTGGGTCCTCAATATCAATTGGAACACCAGGGGGTTGTTCTGCCGCATCCAAATTAATCGTAGCACTCACATTTGTCGTTGACCTAGCCGGCGAGTCATTCGTCGGTATCTGTAAATCTGTCAGTCCACCAGCCCCTACATTAAAGTTAAACGGTTCAGTAAAATTATCATCATTGGGGTCATTGGGGTTTAACACTAACTCATACACTTGCAAGCGCTGGTTTTGGTTGTTTACCACATAACGCACTGGATCACCATCGGCATCAACACCACTTTCTAACTGAAACGCCCCTGCCCGAGTGTAAACTTTCTGGCCGTTATCATCGAGGACAAAGAATCCTTCACCACTAATGGCTAAATCGAGACCATTGCCAGTCTGATTAATATCACCCTGATTGAATTGCTGAGCAATCCCTGCCACCATCACCCCCGAACCACTGGCATTACGTGGTACACCAAACGCTGAGGCATGGAATACATCTTTAAATTCTGCCCGTGATTCCTTAAAACCCGTGGTAGCCACATTAGAAATGTTATTGCCGGTAACTTCTAAATCTTTAGCCGCCGCATTCAGACCACTTAAACCGATATTAAAAGCCATTGTGCTGTCCTCTAACCATCATTCCGAAACCGCGCCATCAACCAATGCGGCGCACTTGAGAAAAATCCACTTCACCTAAGCCCTGCACATGCAAGGTCAGCCCATCATTTTTACCCAGCGACACACTGTTGACCCGCGACGCTAACAATACCTGTAAGGACTCCGTACGCGCTGCACCAGTGGCTTGGGCAGTAAATTTATAAGTGCCCGGTCGGGCTAAGTCACCGGATTCGGTTAAGCCATCCCAAGCAAACTCCACGGAACCCGCACTCTGCGGCCCTAAAGGAATCCGCCGCACCAACGACCCCGCTTGATCATGCACACTGATGGTGACATCGGTTGCCGAAGCGGGCAAATCCACCGAACCCCATTGACCAAATTCGGGGTCTAGGGTGATGGTGTCCGCCGGAACCACTACAGCACGATCCACCAAACTCGCCGCCTGCAAGGCTTGGCCGGATTGAATCGACTGAGCAAAATCTTTAAACGACTGCTGGAGTTGCTCAATCCCGGATACTGTACCGAACTGGGCGATTTGGCCGAGAAACTCGCCGTTATCCATCGGTTCGAACGGGTCTTGATTTTGCAACTGAGTGATCATCAGCTTGAGAAAATCTTCTTGGCCGAGACGGCCATTGTCTTTAGCCGGCTTAGGATCTTTACCGGTTAGACCCAGCCCCGCCAAAACATCGGTGTCAATGGCACTCATGACTATTGCCCCATCTGCAATGTTCGCAATAACAGTTGTTTGGTGGTGTTCATGACTTCGACGTTATTCTGATACGAGCGTGAGGCAGAAATCATATTGGCCATCTCTTCCACCACGTTCACATTAGGCTTAAATACATAGCCTTCTTCGTTGGACAAGGGGTGGTTGGGCAGATACTCAGCCCGTGGTGCCGCACGACTTTCCATAATACCCGCTACCCGCACCGGGGTTGTGGTTTCGGTAGCACCATTAACGCCGCGCATCACCGAGGCAAACACCGTATGCTTGGGTCGGTATGTGGACTCTGGATCTTGAGTGACCACTTGGGCATTGGCCATATTACTGGCCACCGCATTGAGCCGCACTGACTGAGCACTGAGCGCTGAGCCGGAGACTTCAAATAATTTAAACAGGTTACTCATGCGACTTATTCCCCCTTAATCGCTTTATTCAGGCCGCTGAACCGATCACTGAGAAAATTCAAGCTGGCCTGATATTGGATGGCGTTTTCAGAAAACACGGCATTTTCCAACTGCGGATCGACCGTATTGCCATCCAGTGAGGGCTGGGTGGGCACACGGTATTGAATATCCAAACCCGAATCTGGCGCACCACCCGCAATGTGGGCAGCATGAGTGCGAGTCAAGGACACGCCACGATCTTGACGGGCGTTATCCAGCGCCGCTCGAAAATCGATATCCTGGGCCTTGTAATGCGGGGTATCGGCATTGGCCAGGTTAGAGGCTAATAATTCCAAACGAGTAGAGCGCACCCGTAGGGCGTCTGGATGAATACCTAATGCTTTGTCAAAAGAGAGTGACATGTGTGTGCGACCTCACAACCGATGATTACCGACTGTACTCAGCAAAAAACATACCGCGTAGATTTAGTATTTTTTTATTCATTGGGTTAAAACGATACTGAGCGTAAAAAATCCACAAGTGGCGAAAATTTGCCACCTAGAGCGCCCAGAACACGACGGGGCTTAAGTAAGCGTTCAGACCCGCTGCCTTAAGCTCCCTCTCCCATGATTACCTACAACACTTCTCGTTCCCACGCTCCTGCGTGGGAATGCATACCGAGCCTACATCATCCACCTCGTCATTCCGCCATGGACTGGCGGAATCCAGTGCCAAGGACGGCTGCCTGGGAATCAGTAGCGGCATCAGGGGGGCACATTCAACCCCCTTGGTTAGCCGACCCTTCACCTCCCTGTGACTGGATTCCGCCAGTCCATGGCGGAATGACGGCATGGAAACCCTAGGTATGCCCACCCCGTCGTGCGGGGAACCCTTGGCGCTAACTTAATGGCAGTGTCTGCCATGATTACCTGCAACATCATAGCATGACCGGCAGACTGTCGGGCAGGTCTGGGCTAAAGATCGCAATCCCACAGCCGCTATCTAGATCAGTATCCTCGGTGATCACGGAGCGCCTCTTATGTACAGCAGCATGATCCAGTCCGACGAACTGGTATACCCCGCTTATCGCGAGCTAGCGCACATTACCGCCAGCCCAGCGTTCAGTGGATTCTTACCCGCCTTTCTCGATCTTGACACTCATGAAGTTCACCTGTCACTCGATGAACACGGCTGTATTGCTGATCAGCACCTGCTGGATCATCTGCCGAATCACTGGGTGAGTGAACGCGACCCAGCCGGTCGGATTACGGCACTCAAAGATCGAATTATTGCCGGTTTCATGCGTCAAGAACGGTTCTACACCCGAGCTCAACTGGCCCGCCTCCCTTGGGACGCCTAACTTTTTTCCAGACTAATAAAGCGATTGCGTGCATCACACCGCAGCACAAATTCGCCGTTAATGCCTGTACGAGTCATATAGGGCCGCAACAAATAGGCCGGTAAGCGTACTCGCAGACCGTTCACCGTGGTCACGACGGCATACTGCGCATAACCACTGTAATAACTCAACATCTCCTCAGCGGAGATCACCAACCGGAACCGATATTCGTTCATTCAGCGCACCTGCTGTGATCGCCCCTTGCCCTAAGGATGTGGGATGCTCTTCGTTGTTAATGCAGATTACAAAATATTTATTTAAAACGGCTCAGAGAAAAGTCACACGAACCTGAAATAATTTTTCTACATCACGGATATAGCGTTTATCGGTGAGAAATAAAATGGCATGATCTTCCGCTTCGATCACGGTGTCATGATGACAAATTAATACTTGGTTGCCGCGTGCTAGGGCGGCAATGGTCGTGCCGGGGGGCAGAGGAATCTGTTCGATACGCCGACCTACGACACGCGAGGTGCTGCGATCACCGTGGGCAATGGCCTCAATGGCTTCAGCCGCACCGCGCCGCAGGGAGTGAACCTTGACCACATCACCACGGCGTATATGCGACAGCAGGCTACCAATCGTGGCTTGCTGTGGCGAGATGACCGCATCAATCACCCCCGAGGCTTCCACTAAATCCACATAAGCCATCCGATTGATCAACGCCATGACCTTATGCGCCCCCAGCCGTTTGGCCAACATCGCTGAGAGGATATTGGCCTCGTCATCATTGGTGACAGCACAGAATACATCCGTATTTTCAATATTTTCTTCAATCAATAACGCCTCATCCGCCGCATTACCGGCCAACACAATGCTACGAGCCAGCCGTTCTGAGAGCCGCTCAGCCACCGCTCGGTTGTGCTCAATGACTTTGACTTGATGATCATGCTCTAAGGCTTGAGCTAAGCGGCTGCCAATATTACCGCCGCCGGCCAATATAATCCGCTTAATCTGTTTATCGAGTCGGCGTAATTCACTCATCACGGCACGGATATTTTTATGTGCGGCAATAAAAAACACCTCATCGTCCGCTTGAACGAGGGTATCGCCCTCGGGGATGATGGCGTGGCCTTGGCGGAAAATCGCCGCGACCCGAGTATGAATACCGGGCATGTGGCTGGGTAGGGTGCGCAGCGCTTGGCCGACCAAGGGACCGCCGTAATAGGCTTTAACGCCCACCAAGCTGACTTTACCCTCGGCAAAGTCAAGCACCTGTAACGCTCCAGGGTATTCCATCAGGCGGCGGATGGAATCAGTCACCAGTTGCTCAGGACTGATCATCACATCAATGGGTAGCGCATCAGGCAGGAATAACTCGCGGCTGTGCCGTAGGTATTCCGCCGAACGTACTCGAGCGATTTTGGTCGGTGTGCGAAACAGGGTATAGGCCACTTGGCAAGCGATCATATTGACTTCATCGCTGTTGGTGAGCGCAATCAATAAGTCGGTATCCTCAGCAGCCGCTTGATCCAACACGCTGGGGTGAGAGGCGTGGCCGGTGATGGTGCGGATATCGAGACGTTCCTGTAAATTACGCAGCGCCTCACTATTGTGATCAATAATGGTGATGTCATTGTCCTCAGTGGACAGGTTTTGTGCCACTGAGGAACCGACCTGACCGGCGCCTAAAATTAAGATTTTCACACGCGCTCTCAGTCTAATGAGCGTTTGGGGTCAATGCCTAAAGCTCGTAGTTTGCGGTATAAATTAGTACGCTCCATACCGACGCGATCTGCTAGGCGGGCAACATTGCCGTCGCATTCGCGAAACTGCTGTAATAAATAAGTGCGTTCAAACTGTTCACGCGCTTCACGCAAGGGCAAATTCAGCGGCACCGCACCAATGTCTTGTTGACGTGAGGGTGGGGCACTGCTGATGGCGATTTCTACTTCTTCTTGTGTGATTTCCTCGCTGCTACCAAGAATCAGTAAGCGTTGCACCAGATTTTTTAATTCACGGATATTACCTGGCCAACTGTAATTGCGTAAGCGATTTTGTGCCGCCACACTGAAACGGCGATAACTCAGGTGGTCTTGATCCACAAAATAGTCCACATAGAAATTCAGCAGCTCTGGAACATCTTCGACGTGTTCACGCAGGGGCGGTAGTTTTATGGGGACTACATTCAGTTGATAAAACAAATCCTCGCGGAACCGAGCTTCGATCACCTCACGATCCAGCTCGCGATGCGAGGCGGCGACAATCCGCACATTCACCGATACGGGTTCTTTACCATTCAGCCGTAAAAATGACCCGTTTTCTAAGGCACCGGCTAATTTCGCTTGGGTTTCTTGATCCATATCCGCCAGCTCATCAAGAAATAAGGTGCCACCGCTGGCTTGTTCTAGGCGGCCATAATGAACGCGCTCATTGTCCTCAGAACCAAACAGCTCTAGGGCTGAGTTCTCGCGGGCAATGGAACCCACTCCGACATCCACGAATGGCCCGTCGCGGCGTAAACTATGGGCATGCAAATAGCGCGCAAACACCTCTTTGCCCGTGCCCGGCTCCCCGGAGATCAGCACTGGCGTGTCGTGAGGCGCGACCCGCAAAATTTGGGCGCGTAAGCGTTGCATGGTGTCACTTTTACCGACCGGTTCAGTGACCGGTCGTGCTTGGCGCTGCAAGCCTTGGTTTTCGCGCTTGAGTTGGTCGGTTTCTAGGGCGCGATTGACCGTGAGCAACAGCTTGTTCAATGACAAGGGTTTTTCGAGAAAGTCATAGGCACCCAAGCGAGTGGCTTCGACGGCTGTTTCGACCGTACCGTGGCCGGAAATCATAATCACCGGACACGGTTGTTGATCATGTTCATACCATTCTTTCAGTAAACTGATGCCATCGATATCCGGCATCCAAATATCGAGCAAGATGAGATCAGGACGCCGTGCCCGCCGAGCTTCTCGGGCGTCTTGCCCATTTTGCGCCACATTGACGGTGAAGCCTTCATCTTCCAGAATTTCCTGAATCAGCTCACGGATATCGGGTTCGTCATCGATGACCAGTATATGCGCATTGCTCATGCTTTATTCTCTTCAGTAGTTGCGCAAGAGGGGGAATTGAGCGGCAGGCGAATCGTCACCTGTGCGCCTCCCTCAGGCGGATTAGCTAAATCAATCAGACCGCCATGTTCGTCAACAATTTTGCGGACAATGGCCAGCCCCAGACCGGTACCTTTGGGTTTAGTCGTGACATAGGGTTCGAACATATTACCGATGCGTCCGTCGGGAAAGCCCGGCCCATCATCGCAGATCTGTACTTGCAAATGCTCTTGACCCTGATCGCTGCACACACGGGTACACACCGTCAGTTGGCCGCCGGTTTCGCTCAACGCCTCCAGACTGTTCTGAATTAGATTATGCAGTAGTTGCCGTAAGCGGCTGGCATCAGCCATCAATGTCGGGTCAGCCGTATCGGCAGCAAACACGACTCGAATGCCGTGGCGATTGCTGCGGTAGGGGTACAGCAGTTCACTGATGAAGCGATTCACCGCAATCGGCGTCATGTTAAGACGGGTAGGCCGGGCGTAATTATTAAAATCATTGACGATTTCCTTCATTGATTGAACTTGCTGGATGATGGTTTGCGTCCCGCGATCCAATACTCGCGCCTGCTCAGGCTCCATCTGTTTCAGATATTTATGACGAATGCGCTCTGTAGCCAGTTGAATGGGCGTCAGCGGGTTTTTAATTTCATGAGCCAAACGGCGGGCGACTTCGGCCCAAGCGGCATCACGTTGCGCCTGCACTAAAGCCGTAATATCATCAAATACAACAACATGACCGCCGCGCAGTCGATCAGGATCGGGCAGAGAGCTGCCTCGACACATCAGCACCAGTCGGCCAGTGCCGGCAAACAGTGTAACTTCTTGCCGCCAGTCCTCGGGATGTTGCAGCCAAGGCTTCAAGGCTTCGAAAAACCGCTGGATATGTTGAGAGGGAGAGTGATTAGGCGGGTGGTCATCACTGCTGCGACCTACCCTCTTGCCAAGCCGGGTGTGCAGAATCTGCTCCGCAGCGATGTTATAGGTTCGCAAGCATCCACTGTGATCGAAGGTCAACACCCCGGAAGACAGTCGCGCGAGTACCGCTTGCAGATACGTCCGTTGGCGTTTTAACAATTGTTGACTGCGTTGTTCTGCTAAACGGGCATGGGCTAAGTTGCGAGTCATCTGATTAAACGAGTGCACCAGAAAGCCCAGCTCATCGTTACTGGTGAGCGGCAATTGGCGATCATAATCACCGGCCGCTACCGCTCGGGTGCCTTCGGCCAGTTCTCGGATCGGGGCAACCAAACGTTGGGCGGCGTATAAAGCGGCCCAGAAGGCTGCGAGTACACCGAACAGCAGCACCAAGGACAGCGTTAAAATAAAACTGGTTTTTAAAGGATTGCGTAAAAATTTGAGTTCGCGGTAACTGTCAAACGCCGACTGCACTGAATCGGCTAATTCACCCAGCCGTGAAGGTACCGGGAACAGGGCTTGGAGCATGCGCGTTTCATCGGCGGAGCCGACCGAGGGCACGGGCACCATGACACGAATATGAAAACCGACGTTATGAATAGGATCTAAACTGAGGTAGTCATGGCCTTGACGGACTTGTAAAAACACGATATCCGGGGGTTGATGTGGGACAATTCGCAAGGGATCAAGGCTGGCGGTAGCAATAATGCGCCCATTCTGCCCAAACAGTGTGAGTTCAGTGGCCTCGGTGTAGGTGAGCATCTCATCGAGCTGCATGGCCACACCGGTGCGATTCGGTTGGCGTAAATCCTCAGCAATACGCTGAGTTTGTTTAAGCGCCTCACGCATGCGTAAGTCCAGCGCACTGCGCCCCAGCTCCAAGGCGTCATTCAAGGCGTCTTCAATGCGTACATCAAACCAACTGTCGATACCCCGTTGTAAAAACTGTAGCGAAAAATGATACACCACGCCGACTGGAACCAAAGCCAAGGCCACAAATAACACCATTAAGCGTAAGCTGAGTCGAGAGCCCGGCTCATGTTGCCGGTAACGGTGCATCAGTTGGTACAGACCGACCCCGATTAGCACGGTCAGTAACACTAAACCTCCGGCGCTAAATACCAATAACCAGAAGTAAAGTTCATTAAAGCGCTCTGAGTGTTGTGTGGCATCACTCATCATGAGTAAAGCCAGCAGCATCAAACCAAACAGCAGCAGCATCGGGAGCAGCGGACGATGGCGCAGAGAGTCAATCATAGCATCCAGCTATACCAGTGGCTGCGCAATCGCCAAGCCCTAGACACATAAGCTAAAGGGCGTAGCGGGGCGGGGAGGGAATGGATGTCTAATTCGGCCCGCAACCGTACTTGATAGCGTGTATCGGCGTCCAGCAGGGTTTGATCCAATAAGGGAAAGCCGCGTAATCGTCCTATATACTCCATAGCCGCAGCGTAGGTGGGAAAGCTATGTCGCTGATGGCTGTTGAGGTTAGTGACCACATACTGCTGCGCTAGGCTGTGATATTGCAATTGGTAGCGCTGTTGCACACTGGCAATCACTTGATCCCACAACCAATCACGTTGTCTACGGACTTGGAAGGTCAATTGCACAGTCAGAGGGACGCTGTTATCCAAGGCTTCGCGGCTGTCGGCGCTTAACTCAAAGTGCATATCGGCATTGACTAAATACACTCCTTCATGCAACTGGGTTTCCGCATGCAGGATCTGAAAATTGGCCGCCCACACCGGCTGCGTCAGCAGCAGCATACCCAGAAGCCACAGCGGCAACAGTGGCCAGTTAGCCACGTTTACGCAGCCGTGCATAGAAAAACCCATCGGTTTGCGCAAACCCCGGTAGACTTTGCCAACCGAGACCCCGGCTCCAGCCCCAGTCCATAGCAATGGGTACGGTTTGCGCTTCAGGGTGGTGGTGACAGAATGCGGCAATAATGGCTTCAGTTTCCTCCGGCAGCAGTGAGCAGGTGGTATACACTAAAATCCCATCCGCTGCCAGCAAAGGCCATAGCGCCTCCAGTAACCGTGATTGGCGGCGAGCCAAATCAGCCATATCTCCACTACGACGCAGCAGTTTAATATCAGGGTGGCGAGCGACCACTCCGCTACCGCTGCATGGGGCATCCAACAGAATGCGCTGAAAATACTGTCCATCCCACCAGTCCTGCGGCTGAGTCACATCAGCCGCCCGTATCTCAGCCACACCCTGTAAACGCGCCACATTCTCTTGTACCCGTTCTAAGCGCTGCGGATCTTGGTCTATAGCCCAAACCTCAGCAGCATCAGTGTATTCCAGTAAATGTCCGGTTTTGCCCCCTGGAGCCGCACAGGCATCTAAAATGCGTTGGCCAGGCTGAGGATTGAGCACAGGCACGGCCAGTTGGGCACCGGCATCTTGAACCGATACTCGCCCGTCTTTGAATCCTGGCAGTTGGTCAACCCCTAGCGGTTGCTCTAGGATTACGGCGGTTGCGACGTAAGGATGGGCATGGGCGGCGATACCGCTGGCCGTCAGGTGCTGGAGATACTCCGCGCAATGGGTCCGACGGCGATTAACCCGTAGTGCCAGACGCGGATGAGCGTTATTGGCGGCCAATACCGTTGCAGCCTGTTGTGGCCATGCCTGGTGCACAGCGTGGTATAACCAATCAGGATGAGCCGCAGCGATCGCTGGATCGCTCTGAGTGGATTCTTGCAGCGCGACCCGTTGCCGCAGGGCTTGCCGCAACACTGCATTAACCCGTTTGCGTGCTTGAGGCAGGTTCAAGGGTGCGGTGGCATCCACCGTTGTGGACACGGCGGCATGGTCGGGAATCCGCAGCTTAAAAATTTGACATAAGCCGACCAAGAGTAGGGCGCGTACTAGGCACTCGCGGTGGCTGAGGGGACGATGCAGCAGTTGGCTGAGTATATGATCCAACGGTCGATACCACCGCAAGGTTTCATAACACAGCGATTGCAGCAGAGCACTGTCCGTAGTGGGCTGGACTTGGTTAAGCGCGGGCGGTAAGACTTGGCTGAGTGATTGCCCACGCAGCACTTGAGCCACCGTTACAGCGGCTAAGGCTCGGCATTGATGCACTCTGCGCGACCTGCTCATCAGCGCTAACCTAAACGTTGACCGAGCAGAGAACGACCTTGAATGAATTGCTCAGCGGCCTGACATTGCCGACCGGGTAATTGCAGCGCCAGCAGTCGCAGTGTGCCGCAACCAGTAGCGACTCTGATACCCGTCGCCGCCTCAGCGATCACGGTACCCGGAGCGGCGTGGCTGGGCTGAGCATCCGCTTGCGCCCGCCAGAGACGCAGCCGCTGTGAACCGAGCGCTGTCCAGGCCACAGGCCACGGGTTAAACGCATGAATCGTCCGGGCCAATTGCTGTGCCGGTTGCTGCCAATCCAGTTCAGCCTCTGCCTTGGCGAGTTTGGGGGCGTAGCAGGCGCGGTCTTCATCTTGAGGTTGAGGGGGAAGTGTCCCGGTCAATAGCTCAGGGAGTCGCTCGATCAGCAACTCAGCACCCAGGGTTGCCAATTGATCATGAAGCTCGCCGCCGGTCATATCCGGTGCAATAGCGCAGCGAGCAGTGGCCAATACCGCGCCGGTATCCAGACCGACATCCATTTGCATCAGACTAATCCCCGTTTCGCGATCCCCAGCAAGCAAAGCGCGTTGAATCGGTGCCGCTCCCCGCCAGCGAGGTAACAGCGAGGCGTGTACATTGACGCACCCCAATTGAGGAATAGCCAGTACCGGAGCGGGCAATAATAAGCCATACGCCGCGACAATCAGCAGCGTAGGTTGCCAAGCGGCCAAAGTCGCTTGGGCATCCGCCGAGGACAAGCGTTCGGGTTGGTGTATTGGGATACCGGCCTGTTCGGCCAGCAATTTGACGGGACTAGCACGCAGGTGGCGACCGCGCCCAGCCGGGCGATCCGGTTGGGTATAGACCGCGACGGGCGGATAACCTGCTTGAATCAGCCCTTGCAGGCTGACGGCTGCAAATTCCGGAGTACCCGCAAATACGATTCGAGGCCGCGCTGAGTGATGCACCATAATAATGATAAGAATGACCAACGGCATGCAGCGCCGCCGTAAGTGGATGAATTTCAGTGAGCGCGAGCTTCCGCACGAGCTTGTTTTTCGAGTTTTTTGCGGATACGGTGGCGTTTCAACGCGGACAAATAATCGACAAATAACTTACCGTCGAGATGATCGATCTCATGTTGAATACACACCGCCAGCAGCCCCTCGGCATTAACCTCGAAGGGTTCGCCGTGACGATCCAAAGCACTGACTCGAATAGTACCGGCGCGTTTGATGGTTTCAAAGACACTGGGTATGGACAGGCAGCCCTCTTGATGTTCAATGTGGCCTTGAGCATCCAGTATTGTAGGGTTAATCAGTACCAAGGGTTGATTTTTATCTTCTGAGACATCAATCACGATCAAACGTTTATGCACATTGACCTGTGTGGCGGCCAGCCCAATGCCTGGGGCCTCATACATGGTCTCCAGCATATCGTCGATCAATTGCTGTATGCTAGCGTCAACGGTTTCCACAGGTAGCGCTGTTTTGCGCAACCGTGGGTCGGGAAAATGCAATACATTGAGTTTTGCCATAATTTGATCACATACTTCAGCAGTGTTATGAGGAAGACTAAAACTGTATCATCAATAATACGGTAATTTTTGTGCTAAACGCTATACTAAATCACCAATCGTTTACGATTCAATTCAGCATTAGCGAGTTCCTGTCCATGCCAACAATACGACTGACCCCGGTCATCCTGGCCATGCTAAGCGTGATAGCGGTGGCCGCCTTGGGCGCTTGTGCCCAGCACCCCACAGCGGCCTCTAGCGCCGTGGCGACGCCCAAAGTGGTGTCAACGACTCCTCCTCCTTTGGTATTGCGTGATGACCACCCTCGGCGGTATGCCGTTATGCCGGGTGATACCATTTGGGATATTTCAGCGACGTTTCTTGAGCAACCGTGGCGCTGGCAAGAGCTTTGGCCAGAACAAGAGGATACGACATTGTATCCCGGTGATGTGATCCACGTTCAGGACAACGGGCACACCCAGCCACAACTGCAATTGGCGACTGGCGAGCGCCCGACCATCCGCTTAACTCCCGAAGTGCGCGTTGAGACCATCAGCGCCCCCGTACCTACGATTGAACGCGAAGCCTTACGAGGGTTTATCGATAACTCCGTCATCTTCAGCGAGGCCGACTGGCAGGGTGCGCCTTATATCATTGGTGGCGCAGATGGGCGACCATTGATGGCGACGGGTAATGCGATTTTTGCCCGCGGGTCAGATTTTGTGGAACGCAGTTACCGGATTTATCGCCCAGAGGGTGAATTACGCCACCCAGACAACAACGCCTTCATCGGTTTCAGTATGCTGTACATTGGTGAAGCTGAACTGGAAAGAGAGGGTGATCCGGCGACTTTGCGGGTGGTGTCCAGTCGGCGCGAAGTGCGTGCCGAGGATCGGCTGTGGCCTGCCAGCGCAGTGGACTCTCAAGAAGTGTTCACCTTTAATCCTGTAGCCGCTCCCGCCGATAGTTACGGTCGGGTACTGGGCGTACAAGGGCGCAATTCATTAACCATTGGCCGTTATGACACGGTAGTGATCAGTTTAGGTGCAGAGGACGGCATGCAGCAAGGTTCGGTGCTGGAAGTCCTGACCCCAGGGCCTCAGCTCACCGATCCGCGCACCGGAGAAACGGTTAATTTACCCCAAGAACGTGCGGGATTGGTTATGCTGTATAAAATTTTCGACCGAGCCAGCTACGGTATTGTGACCGAAGCGATTCGCGATATCCGTATCGCGGATCAGGTGCGTGAGCCGTCTTAAACCATGTCTGAGGTTCAAGCATGGTTGCGCTTAGTGCGGGCGCCGGGTTTAGGGCCTGTGCGGGGTGCTAAACTGCTGGCGCACTTCGGTGATCCTGCGGCGATTGCCCGTGCTGAGGCCGCTGAACTGGCTGCCTTGGGCATCCCGCAAGCGGCTATTGACGCTGTGCATCACCCCAATGCGCAAGAATTAGAGCAGGATCTCGCTTGGCTGGCTCAGCCCGGTCGTGCCTTAGTCACTGTGCACGACCCCGCTTATCCTCAACGCCTGTACGCAACCGGACGGGCGCCGGTTGCCTTATTCGTCCAAGGTGATGTCAGCCTGCTCAATGAGCCTCAACTTGCTATTGTCGGTACCCGTAATCCTACGCCAACCGGTCGGCGGATTGCCGAGGACTTTGCGCGTGAGTTAACTCAAGCGGGTATGGTGATTACCAGTGGTTTAGCGCTGGGCATTGATGCCGCCGCGCACCAAGGGGCATTGAATGCTTCAGGGGCAACCATTGCCGTATTAGGCACCGGACCGGATCGTATTTATCCGGCTCGTCATCGCGATTTGGCCTGCCGAATTGTTGAGCAGGGAGCCTTGGTGTCGGAATTTCCCCCCGGTACCCCAGTGCGTGCTGAGCATTTTCCGCAGCGCAACCGGCTGATCAGTGGGTTGACTTTGGGTACTTTGGTGGTCGAAGCCGCGCGGCAAAGCGGTTCTTTGATTACGGCTCGGCTGGCGACTGAACAAGGCCGCGAGGTATTTGCCGTACCCGGTTCAATTCGCAATCCCGCCGCACAAGGTTGCCATTGGTTGATCCGTCAGGGGGCTAAATTAGTGGAAAACACCACGCACATCTTAGAAGAGTTGACCCCACAGTTACGCTCATTGGTCAATGCGACTGACGGTGGCCCTCTCCATGAGGTAGGATCAGCACCGCAACCGCTGGCAACCACCGCTCCAGTCGCTTTGGATGCCCAGCAGCACGCTTTACTCACCCATTTGGATCATGAGCCTATCGCCGTTGATAGTTTGGTTGAGCGCACAGGATTGACCGTTGATGTGGTTTCATCCATGCTGCTTATTTTAGAATTGCACGGCTATATTCAGGCCATACCTGGAGGGCGATATCGCCGTGCTTCCGTTTGACCATTTAGGTGAAAAAATGAAAGAAAATGTTTTGGACGTGCTGATGTACTTGTTCCAGAACTACATGAGTGATGACATGGACGCTGAGCCGGATCGCGATACCGTGCAAATTGAATTGTTGGAAGCGGGTTTTCCCTCGGTAGACATTCGGCATGCCTTTGATTGGCTAGAAGGCTTGGTTGAGCAACAGGATACTCCAGTGGCCTTGCTGAATGGTGAGCGCGCCTTCCGCATTTACACCGAAGCAGAAAGCCAGAAATTCGATCCCGAGTGTCGGGGTTATCTGCTGTTTTTGGAAACCATTGGCATTGTCAGTCCTGAGACCCGCGAAGTGATTATTGATCGGATTATGGCCTTGCAAACTGACGATATTGATTTATATCAGTTGAAATGGATTGTCCTCATGGTATTGTTTAACCAGCCTGGGCAAGAAGAAGCCTATGCGTGGATGGAAGATATGATTTTCGATGAATGGTCGGGAGCTCCTTTGCATTAGCTCCGGTCTAGTTCTCCGCGCGACCGGCTTTGGCCGGTCGTATTCGTTTAGGGTCAGCGTAAAACCGCTATTGCCTTCAGCACACTGTAGTTAATAACTAATATGAGCAAAAATCTGGTTATCGTGGAATCCCCGGCTAAGGCCAAAACGATTAAAAAATACTTGGGTAAAGAGTTTGAAATCATGGCCTCTTACGGCCATGTCCGAGATTTAGTGCCCAAAGAAGGAGCCGTTGACCCCGACAACGGTTTTGCCATGAAATACCAGATAATCGATAAGAATGAACGCCATGTGGACAATATTGCCAAGGCGCTGCGTAACGCCGATGCCTTATACCTAGCGACCGACCCCGATCGTGAGGGTGAGGCCATCTCGTGGCATTTGTCTGAACTGTTGCGCGAGCGCAAATTGCTGAACGACAAGCCAGTGCATCGAGTGGTGTTTTATGAAATTACTCAGCGTGCGGTGCAACAGGCCGTCAGCCAACCGCGTGAGCTGTCGATGGATCTGATCAATGCCCAGCAAGCTCGGCGTGCCTTGGATTATCTGGTTGGATTTAATTTATCGCCGCTGCTGTGGAAAAAAATTCGCCGCGGGCTCTCTGCCGGTCGGGTGCAATCACCGGCTTTGCGCATGGTGGTGGAGCGTGAAGAGGAAATCGAACGGTTTCAACCCCGTGAATACTGGACCATCGAGGCCGACGCCGCTAAGGATGAGCAAGCGTTTGTCGCCCGTTTAATTCAATACCGAGGTGATAAAATCGAGCAGTTCAGCATCGATAATGAAACCCAAGCTAGGGAAGTGGAACAGGTCTTAATCCAGGCCGCTGGCGGGCAGTTGCGTGTTGAGCGCGTGACCCGCAAGCAACGTAAGCGCCATCCAGCCCCGCCGTTTACTACTTCGACCTTGCAACAAGAGGCCGCGCGCAAACTGGGTTTTTCGGCCAGTCGCACCATGCGTCTCGCCCAACAGCTTTATGAAGGGGTGAAAACTGCCGACGGTACCGCCGGTTTAATCACCTATATGCGCACTGACTCGGTGAATTTAGCCCAAGATGCCGTCAGTGAGTTGCGCGAGTTAATTGCACAGCGCTATGGTCGGCGTAATGTACCCGAGCAGCCGCGCACCTATAAAACCAAATCGAAAAACGCTCAAGAAGCCCATGAGGCGATTCGCCCTACCTCAGCGCAGCGGCTGCCGGAACCACTCAGCGCCCATTTGACCCAAGATCAATTCCGGCTGTATGAATTAATTTGGAAGCGCACCGTAGCGTGCCAAATGATTTCCGCCACTCTGAATACGGTGGCGATTGACTTGGACTGCGGCGGTGAGGGGATATTCCGCGCCACTGGATCGACCGTGGCCGATCCAGGCTTTATGGCGGTGTATCGCGAAGGTCAAGACGACACCAAGGCCGAGGACGATGAGCGCCTCTTGCCGTCTATGGCTGAGGGGGATCGGGTTGCGGTTAAGCAATTCCGCACCGAACAGCATTTTACCGAGCCACCGCCTCGGTATTCCGAAGCAAGCTTAGTCAAAACCCTAGAAGAATATGGGATTGGGCGGCCATCCACCTACGCCTCGATTATTGCCACCCTGCTGGCGCGTGAATACGCCGTGCTGGATAAACGTCGATTTGTCCCCACCGATGTGGGACGGATTGTCAATCGCTTTTTAACCCAACATTTTGAGCGCTATATCGACTATGGGTTTACCGCCCGTATGGAAGACGAACTCGACGCCATCGCCCGCGGTGAAGACCACTGGGTGCCGTTGTTGGATCAATTTTGGCAGCCCTTTAAGCAATTGGTTGACCAAAAAATGGATTCCGTATCGCGTGATGAAGCGGTACAGGCGCGTGAGTTGGGTATTGATCCAAAATCCGGCAAACCGGTGGTGGCACGCATTGCCCGCTTTGGTCCTGTCGTCCAAATTGGCAGTAAGGACGATGACGAGAAACCTCGGTTTGCGGGCTTATTACCCGATCAACGCATGGACACCATCACTTTAGATGAGGCTCTGGCGCTGTTTAAACTGCCTCGGGACTTAGGGATGACACCTGAAGGTGAGCCGGTATCCACCAATATCGGCCGGTTTGGCCCCTATGTGCGTTACGGCAGTAAATTTGTCTCCTTGGGCGAAGGCGATGACCCTTACAGTATTACCCTAGAGCGCGCTTTAGAACGGGTGCAAGAGCATAAAACCGCTGCGGCCAATCGGATTATTCAGCAGTTTGATCACAGTGATATTCAAGTTTTGCGCGGGCGTTATGGGCCTTACATCACCGACGGGACGAAAAACGTCAAAGTCCCCAAGGAGTCCCCCCCCGAAGACCTGACATTGGAAACCTGTCAAAAGCTTCTGGAAGCGGCTCCAGCCAAGAAAACCCGTGGCCGGGCTAGCCGTAAAACGCCGAGCAAGAAGGCGGCTAAAAGTGGGGCTTAAAACCACAATCCAGCGCTGGCCGTCACGCCAAGGCACGATTGCTGGGCTGGTTGATTAAACCCGTGCTTAGCCGCCGGTCATTCATCGCACCCCGTCGCTAGGCTATACTATAAAGTTTAGCGTTGGCACAGAATCAAGCAAAATCATGGAAAAAACTTACGACCCTCAAGCTATTGAACAGCGTTGGTATGCCCGCTGGGAACAGCTCGGCTGTTTTGCGCCCTCCGGACAGGGCAAGCCCTACTGCATTATGATCCCACCGCCCAATGTCACCGGCACACTGCACATGGGTCATGCGTTCCAAGACACCATTATGGACGCCTTAACCCGTTACCATCGGATGCGGGGCGATAATACCCTGTGGCAACCGGGTACGGATCACGCCGGTATTGCCACCCAGATGGTGGTCGAGCGACAACTCAATGCTGAGGGTCAGACCCGCCATGATTTGGGCCGTGAGGCGTTCATCGAACGGGTGTGGGAGTGGAAAGCCCATTCCGGGGGCACCATTCAAAACCAACTGCGCCGTATGGGGGCCTCGGTCGATTGGGCGCATGAGCGCTTCACCATGGACGAGGGCCTGTCATGGGCGGTGCAGGAAGTGTTTATCCGCCTCTACGAAGAAGGGCTGATTTATCGCGGCCAGCGCTTGGTGAATTGGGACCCGGTATTACACACAGCGGTGTCGGATCTGGAAGTCATCAATGAGGAAGAAACCGGATCGTTATGGCATCTGCGCTATCCGCTGGCGGACGGCAGCGGCCATTTAATTGTCGCCACCACCCGACCTGAAACCATGCTGGGCGATACCGCCGTGGCGGTACATCCCGAGGACGAACGCTATCGGCATCTAGTCGGCCAAACCGTGCGCTTGCCGCTGGTCGAGCGCGATATTCCGGTGATTGCCGATGACTACGTTGACCCAGCCTTTGGTTCTGGGTGTGTCAAAATCACTCCCGCCCATGACCCTAACGACTACGCTATGGGTCAGCGTCATGATTTACCCGTGATTAATGTACTGACGCCCGACGCCAAAATCAATAAAAATGCCCCCAAAGCCTATCGCGGACTGGATCGTTATGACGCTCGTAAGCAAGTGGTGGCGGACATTAAAGCTCTAGGCTTAC
>PWUP01000310.1 GCA_003562535.1 Gammaproteobacteria bacterium
AATAACTTGAACTAATCGCCAGAACTTGGTTTTCGATAACGGCCGACATTGTTCTACGATGACCGTGTCGCCTATTTGGCATTGGTTATGTTCGTCATGAGCATGCAATTTTGTGCGTCGGCGCACATATTTGCCGTAAAGCGGGTGACGCTCTACACGCTCAATGATCACCGTAATGGTTTTATCCATACGGTTGCTGCTGACTTGACCGACAATACTGCGCGCTGCAGACGGCGTGTGCGTATCAGCGCTGTGTGGAGTAATCGGTGTACTCGTTTCGTGCTCAGTCATCATGAGCGCTGTTTCTCCGCAAGAATCATATTAATCCGCGCAATATTGCGGCGAGATTTTTTAAACAAATGTGACCTAGACAATTGACCTGTGGCTTTTTGTATCCGCAGATTAAACTGTTCGCGCAACAACTCTAGACGCTCTTGTTTAAGTTCTTCCACAGTTTTCTGACGCCATTCATTGACACTGCTCATCACATCACCGTCCGGTTTACAAATACGGTTTTCACCGGCAGCTTAGCGGCTGCTAGACGAAACGCCTCACGGGCTAGATTTTCAGGCACTCCCTGCATTTCATAGAGAACCCGACCGGGCTGAACCTTAGCCACCCAGTATTCCACATTACCCTTACCGCTACCCATCCGAACTTCTAAAGGCTTTTCAGTGACGGGGACATCTGGAAAAATGCGAATCCATACCTTACCGCCACGCTTGATATGGCGGTTAATGGCGCGCCGAGCAGCCTCGATTTGCCGAGCGGTAATACGACCTCGGGTGACGGCTTTAAGCCCATATTCACCAAAGCTTACCTGAGCACCAGCCGTCGCTACACCGCGGTTACGGCCTTTATGCTGTTTCCTGAATTTTGTTCTCTTGGGCTGTAACATGCGTTTTCCTCTACCCTAAAATGCAAAACCCCGCCGACCACACGGACGAGGTGCGGAGTCTCCGCGACGATTTGCTGGACTAACCGGCTTTGGCGACTGATTTTGCGTCGGCGCTACGGCGATCCAGTGTAAAAACTTCGCCTTTAAAAATCCAAACCTTAATACCGATAATGCCGTAAGTCGTCAGCGCTTCGGCAAAACCGTAATCAATATCAGCACGCAAGGTGTGCAACGGTACTCGGCCTTCACGATACCACTCACTGCGCGCAATTTCGGCACCATTTAAACGCCCGGCAATATTGATTTTGATGCCTTGAGCACCTAAGCGCATTGAATTAGCCACAGAACGCTTCATGGCTCGCCGAAACATAATCCGGCGCTCTAATTGTTGCGCCACGCTTTCAGCGACTAATTGGGCATCCAATTCCGGCTTGCGGACTTCTTCAATATTGACGTGCACCGGCATGCCGGCAAGCTTTGCCACCTCTTTGCGCAGAGCTTCAATATCTTCACCTTTTTTACCAATCACCACACCAGGGCGAGCGGTATGAATCGTAATGTGCATATTGCGCGCTGGCCGTTGTACCTCAATACGACTGACGGCCGCATTGGACAGTTTACGCTTGATGAACTCTCGCACCCGAGTATCCACTTCAAGGTAATCCGCAAAACTTTTGGAATCCGCATACCAGCGAGTATTCCAATCTGTTGAAATACCTAGGCGAATACCTTTAGGATGAACTTTTTGTCCCATGATTATATGGATCTCCTACTGCTCGGCCACAGTGACCGAAATATGGCTGGTACGCTTCATGATTCGGTTACCGCGCCCTTTAGCACGGGCACGCATACGCTTCATCGTTGGCCCTTCATCAACTTGAATCGCCGCCACATGGAGTTCATCAACATCAGCGCCTTCATTATGTTCAGCATTAGCAATCGCCGATTCGAGTACACCGAGGACTAAACGTGCCGATTTCAAATGACTGAACTTGAGCTGTTCTAACGCCTTTTCAACGGCTAAGCCCCGAACCTGATCCGCAACCAGACGGGCTTTTTGTGGTGATATGCGTGCGTATTTTAATTTGGCTACAGCTTGCATAGTTTATCTCTTACCCTTGACGGCCTTTTTATTGGCCGCATGTCCCTTAAATGTACGGGTCGCGGCAAACTCTCCCAGCTTATGGCCAATCATGTTTTCGTTAATCAACACAGGAACATGTTGGCGGCCATTATGCACAGCGATGGTGAGTCCAATCATCTCGGGCATAATCATCGAACGCCGTGACCACGTTTTGATCGGCTTACGGCTTTTGGTATCAACCGCATGTAATACTTTACGAGCCAAATGATCATCAATAAACGGGCCTTTTTTTACCGAACGTGGCACTACTCTATCCTCTCGCCGTTATTTCTTGCTTCGCCGTACAATGAACTTGCCGGTGCGCTTGTTAGTCCGTGTTTTATGACCTTTGGTTGGAACCCCCCAAGGCGTCACCGGATGCCGACCCCCTGAAGTGCGCCCTTCACCACCACCATGAGGATGATCGACGGGGTTCATAACAACACCGCGTACCGTGGGTCGGATGCCTAACCAGCGTTTAGCACCGGCTTTGCCTAATGATCTTAGGCTGTGTTCGGCATTACCGACCTCACCAATGGTCGCCTTGCAGTCAACATGCACTTTACGCATCTCGCCTGAGCGCAAGCGCAGCGTTGCATAGCTGCCCTCACGAGCCACTAACTGAGCGGAGGCACCGGCGCTACGCATCATCTGAGCCCCTTTGCCTGGCTTCATTTCGACGCAGTGAATGGTACTACCGACAGGGACGTTACGCAGTGGCAGTGCGTTACCTGCTTTGATCGGTACCGCAGAACCGGAGGACACGGTGTCACCGGCTTTCAACCCACGGGGGGCGATAATATAACGTCTTTCACCGTCTGCGTAAAGCAGTAAAGCAATATGCGCACTGCGATTGGGGTCGTATTCTAACCGCTCCACTCGCGCAGGGATATTGTCCTTATTGCGTCGAAAATCAATCAAGCGATAATGCTGCTTATGCCCGCCGCCTCGATGACGGGTTGTAATCCGCCCTTGGTTATTGCGACCGCCGGAATGCGATTGCTTTTCCAATAAGGGTCGGAACGGTTCACCTTTATACACTTCTGGCGACTGCACCGAGACGACAAAACGGCGCCCGGGCGAAGTCGGCTTTTTCTTGACGACTGCCATAATCACTCCTTAAAGCTGGATATTAGCCGCTTCATTCGGCACCGATAAATTCAATATCATCGCTAGGCGATAGGCGCACATAGGCTTTTTTCCAATCTTTGCGACGCCCTCTGACTGCCCCAAAACGCTTGCTTTTGCCTTTGACCACAGCCACATTAACCGCCTCAACGGTAACATCAAACAGCTTTTCAACCGCTTGTTTGATTTCTGGTTTGGTGGCATCACGAGCCACTTTAAACGCTATTTGGTTACTAGAATCAGCGAGCTGAGATGTTTTTTCGGACACATGCGGCCCAAGAATAATTTTTAACAGGCGTTCCTGATTCATGACAGCCATTCCTCTATCTTCGCTAACGCCGCTTGCGTGAGGATCACGCGCTCACTGGCCACTAGCGTCGTTGGCGCTAAGGTCTCAACGGTACAGATCGTCACATTGAATAAATTACGCATCGCCAATGCGAGTGTCTGGTCGATTTGATCGGTGAGCAGCAATACCCGTTGATCAGGACTCACACCTAAACGAGTCAGCAGAGCCAGTGCCTGTTTAGTACGCGGTTCCTCAAGGCCCAAATCCACCGTTACCGTCAAGCGATCTTGGCGGTGCAACTCGGAAAAAATAGCGCGTAAGGCACCACGATACATTTTTTTATTGACTTTTTGGCGATAGTTTTGTGGTCGAGCCGCAAAGGTCACTCCTCCGCCACGCCATAATGGGCTGCGAATGGTGCCCGCACGGGCACGCCCTGTACCTTTTTGCCGCCAAGGTTTGCTACCACCGCCGTTCACATCGGAACGTGCTTTCTGGGCGCGTGTTCCGGCGCGTCCACCGGCCATATAAGCGACAACGACTTGGTGCACTAGGGCGGAATTAAAGTCGCGGTTAAATACCGTTTCGGCTAAGGGGAGATTACCGGAGGCTTCACCTGCGGAATTGATCAGTTGAATATCCATAATACTCTCTTAACTCTTAGCCTTGACCGCAGGGCGTACAATCACGTCCCCACCTTTAGCACCCGGCACCGAACCTTTAATCAATAGCAGACCGCGATCGCTATCGACTCGGATCAGTTCAAGGTTTTGGGTTGTGCGCCGCACATTACCCATATGACCTGCCATCTTCTTACCTTTAAACACTTTTCCAGGACTTTGATTCTGACCAATGGAACCGCCAACCCGATGGGCGCGCGAGTTACCATGAGTATTGCGCTGACCGGTGAAATTATGGCGTTTAATGGTACCGGCGAACCCTTTACCAATACTGGTCGCCGTTACATCGACTTTCTGACCCGCCGTAAACAGGCTAACGTCCAGTTCATGACCGAGTGCTAAGTCTGCACCTTCATCCCCTACCAAGCGGAACTCCCATACGCCTCGCCCAGGGGCAACACCGGCCTTAGCAAAATGCCCAGCCATAGGAGAGGTCACGCGCTGCAATTTGCGCTGACCTGTAGTCACCTGAACTGCGTGGTAACCCTCGTTTTCAGGGGTACGAACCTGGGTCACCCTGTTTGGCTCCACCACGACTACGGTGACGGCAACTGATTTACCGTCATCCTGAAACAGCCGAGTCATGCCGACTTTACGACCTACTAATCCCAATGCCATTCCCAGTCACCTTATCGATACGAGCGTGAGAGGAGGGGTGGCGCCCTCATCACAACAATCAATGAAAACCTATTAATTCAAACGAATTTGAACATCAACACCCGCAGCCAAATCCAGCTTCATTAAAGCGTCTACGGTTTTATCTGTCGGGTCTACAATGTCCATTAACCGCTTATGCGTTCTAATTTCGTACTGATCACGCGCGTCTTTATTGACATGCGGAGAGATCAGTAATGTGAAAATCTCTTTTTTAGTTGGCAAAGGAATGGGCCCTTTGACCTGAGCACCGGTACGCCGCGCGGTCTCGACAATTTCGCGTGCTGATTGATCAATCAAGCGATGATCAAACGCTTTCAGGCGAATACGTATACGTTGGTTAGTCATAGCGTCATGTTACTCAATAATTTTAGCGACGACACCGGCACCGACCGTACGCCCGCCCTCGCGAATCGCAAACCGCAAGCCCTCTTCCATCGCAATCGGCGCAATCAACGATACCACCATGTTCACATTGTCTCCCGGCATCACCATCTCCGTGCCCTCCGGTAAATCCACCGAGC